>JAGRIK010000303.1 GCA_020443325.1 Halioglobus sp. | reverse complement strand
GCAACCTCACTCATTACCCACTCGCCCAACTCAATAATTTGCCCGGTGCTCTCAGCTACCGGTATAAATTCCTGCGGAGACACCATACCGCGCGTTGGGTGCTTCCAACGCACCAGCGCCTCCATACTAACGACCTGGCCGGTTAAAGAGTCCACCTGGGGCTGGTAGCGCAATTCCAACTCGTGGTTGCGCATGGCCTCGCGCAACTCCTCCTCCATCTTGAGTTGCTCAAACGCCCTCGCGTTCATTTCCTCATTGTAAAACCGGTAACAGGCGCGGCCCTCTGCCTTTGCCACATACATGGCCGTATCGGCGTTGCGAATCAGTGTATCGGGGTCGGCGCCATCCTGGGGATAGAGCGCAATACCGATACTGGGCGTTACGACCGGATTATGTGATTGCAACGCGATTGGCTCAGAGAGACTGTGCAGGATCCGTCTGGCGACCTTTTCGATATCCGCCAGGTCCGACACGTCGGACAGGACAACAGTGAATTCATCGCCTCCCAGCCTGGCAATTTCAGTGCCACCATCCCCGATCTCATCTTCCTCGGCACTGCTTTCGGAGAAATAGTTGACGGCATCTTCCTCCCTTAACTCCATGGTGAGTCTCTTGGCTATTTCGACCAGGAGGCTGTCGCCGCGGGCATGACCAATCGAGTCATTGATGCGCTTGAAATGGTCCAGATCGATAAACAGCAGGGCGGCAGATGTCTTGTGCCGTTGGCTGCGCTTGAGAAGCCGGTTCAATTGCTCGTTGAAACTACGCCTGTTTGGAAGGCTGGTGAGAGGGTCGTAGTATGCCAGGTAACGGAGCCGGTCTTCCTGTCGCTTCAGGGAGTTGAACGCGCTGCTTGCGCGCAACATATACTGCACATCGCGTCCCAGCAGTGACCAGTTCACTGGTTTTGTTCGATACTGGGTCGCGCCTGCCTCAAACCCCTGGTCGATAGACTGCCGGTCATCCGAACCGGTGACAATCATAATCGGGATCGATTCGCCCTGGGGCAACTCCCTGATGCGCTGGCACGCCTCCAGCCCCGTCATCCCCGGCATTTCCACATCCATAAAGACCAGGTCCGGCCTTTCGCGCACAAAAACATCAATGGCCTCAAATCCGTTGGAGGCTTCCACGACAATCATGCTTTCGGCTTCCAAGCACTGTCGTGTCAGGAAGCGGACATTTTGATCGTCGTCCACTACGAGAATTTTTGCTTGATGATGTATGGGATCTGTACTCGACATTTGCAGGAGGAGGTAATGCGTTTGGAGGTGATTGTAGGCTATCATTACTAAAGGCTCGCGACTAGTGCGAATAGATGTAATGGACAAGGGGTTTGGGCTGTCGGTCGGCGCGTTCACCCCAGGAGAAAAGAAAGGCGCGATGCGGTTGTATCCGGCAGCAATTTTGACAATCCTGGTGCCAGCTGCGCTGATCTGCGGTGCTTATATTGGCCGCGCGTATCTGGATTTGCTGGGCAGTGATTCAAGAATCATTGTCGATAACCTGGCGTACCTGCTCTGCCTGGCAGCTGTTCTCGTTGCCTACCAGTTCAATCGCAGCCGGATAATGATGGCCTCATTCGGTGTCGCCATTTTTTATTGGGCCGTACAGCGCTATTTGCAGGTCAGCCTTTCACAACCCGATGCCTGGCAGGGATACCTTGCCATCAGCTTCGCACTCCCGGTTCTCGCGCTCTACTTGTTACTGTTGCCTGAAAAAGGCATCTGGAATATCTACGGCTTTGTCTTTTTTCTGGCCTTCATACTCCTGGGGCTAATCTGTGTTCAACTTGGCCCCTGGTTGCCTGAAGCCAACGCGGCCGCGGCTGAATACTACGCGCCCCGCCCCGCCCAGAACTATGTTCTCTCCCTCGGAGTGACGTTGCTAGTCTCGCTGGTGGCGTTGGTGGGCATCGCACTCCTGTATGTTCGCAATAATGAAGTTGAGGCGGCACTGCTCGGCGCCTTCCTCTCACTCTATCTTGTGCTTGCACTGCTCCATGTTGAGCATATTTCGGCCTCGATGTGCACGGCTGCTGCGCTGTGCCTGCTTTGGGGGCTCATACGCAGCTCCCATGCAATGGCCTATCGCGATGAATTGACCGGCTTGCCGGGGCGCCGCGCGCTGAATGAGAAGCTCAATATGCTGGGTGGCAACTTTACCATCGCTATGCTGGATGTGGATCATTTCAAGCGTTTCAACGACACCTACGGGCACGATGTCGGTGACGAGGTGCTGAAGCTGGTCGCGTCCCGCGTACGCGATGTAGGTGGTGGCGGCACCGCTTACCGCTACGGGGGTGAGGAATTCTGCATCGTGTTTCCACGCAAAACGATTGAGGACACAATTGAGCCCCTTGAACGCGTGAGGGAGCAGATCGGTGACTATATTATGTCCCTGAGAGACCGTAACCTGCGACCGGCACGCACCAGGGAGGGCACACGAAAACGCGGTGCAACCCGCGTGGGCAGCGACCAGTTTTCTGTGACCATCAGTGCGGGTATCGCATGCAGAAGTGACGACCATCCGGATACGGAAGCCGTACTCGCGGCTGCCGACAACAAACTGTACCAGGCGAAGAAAGCGGGAAGGAATCGGGTGGCTTATTGATTAGTCGTATCTCAATCCGGCAGCGGCGCTCAGGATAACAACTGGTTGCGCCGTTTTTCGCGCTGCTCCTGCACAAACCGTGGCAGATTCTGCAACGGAATCGCCGGGCTGTAATAGAAGCCCTGCACCTGCTGGCAATGATGGTCACGCAGGAACTCAATTTGCTCATGTGTTTCAGCGCCCTCGGCCACCACCAACATACCCAGCCGACGGCCCATTTCAATGATCATCGTGCAGATGGCTTCCTGGTGTTTGTTATGCGGCAAATCGCGCACAAAGCAGGCATCGATCTTCAGTGCTGAAATCGGCAATTCAGTGAGGTGTGAAAGCTGCGAGAAGCCGGTGCCAAAATCGTCCAGCGAAAAGGAAATACCCAGTTCCCGCAGCTCGTCCATACGCGCTTTGATGCCACCCGGGCCCTTCAGGATAGTCGATTCTGTCAGTTCAAATTCGAGGCGCGCGGGGTTTGCTCCGCTTCGCGTGATGATGTCCTTGACGATCGCGACAAATCGATCGTCCTGAATCTGGGAAAAGGAAATGTTCACGGCCACATCGACATTGGGCAGCTTTTGTTCCTTGAGCCATACCTGGGCACTGCAGGCGTGCTGAATCACCTGGTAGCCAATGGTTTTCATTAGGCCCATATCTTCGCAGGCGGAGATGAATTCTCCGGGTGCCACCAGCCCGCGCTCTGGATTATTCCATCGCAACAGCGCCTCGAGACCCACCAGCTGGCCGGTGGCCAGATCTATTCTCGGCTGGTAATGCAGTTCAAACTGGTTCTTTCGTACCGCCGTTCGCAACTCCGCGGCCAGGGAGCTGTTGCCCGAAATATCGAACGTGAGCCTGTCTGAGTAGCGGATAAATTGTCCGCCCTCCATGCTTTTGGCCTGCTGCATGGCGCTGCGGGCAAGTTCCACCAGCTCCGAAAATTCCTCCCCGTCTTCGGGATACATCGCCGCCCCGATACTCGCCTCGACGGCCACCTGTTGATCGCTGAGAATCATCGGGGCAGAGATCGACTTGAGCATTTTTTCGGCAATAAGTTCGACATCGGCAGGTGAGCTGACGTCCTCAAGCACCACCGCAAATTCATCACCGCCGAGGCGAGCGATGCTGTCCGTATTGCGCAACTTGTTGATCAGTCGCCGCGATATGGACTTGATCATCACATCACCGTCGGCTTCACCGTAGTGGTCATTGATATTGGCAAACTGGTCAATATTGATATACAGGAGGGCCGTTTTAAACCCGTACCGCTCTGAACGCCCCATGGCGCGCTCCAGATGGGCGCGAAAGCCCACGCGGTTAAGCGCACCCGTCAGTGTATCGCGGTTGGATAGTTGTCGTATTTTCTCCCTGGCCTGTTTCAGCTGGATACTGTAATCGAGGATCCGGTGCACCAGTGCATCCTGCAGTTGCCCGCGAATCAGGTAGTCCTGTGCGCCCAGTTCCTTTAGTTGCGTGATCGTCGCCTGGTCGGCTTCGTCCAGCAGCAGAATCAGCGGTGCAGCAGCCTCGTTTTTACTCGCAAGGCGCAACAGGTATTCCGTCTCGGGGCCGTGCGCCATAATTACGGCGTCGATCATTGGGTCCAGCAACGCCTCCAGCGGTCGCTCCATGGATTCGGAGGACGCGAGATGAAACCGCTCCGGCCGCGCGCGCTCAAGGGACGCGGACAGAATCAGGTGATCGGTCTTTTTCTCGGAGATAATCAGTACTGTATGCTGTTCCACGCTTGCTTCCTGGCTAAGAACTGATTTTTGTTGTTGCTGTGAGGCACACTAATCGGTCAGGTTGCCCCTACTTAGCTCGTGCGCTGTACAGTGTTTATTCTTTATATAACATGAAGTTATACTGGATTACTAAATTATATTCTAGTAAATGTTTCCATAAAAATACCAAAAACTATTTTTCCCCCGATGTGGGCACCGCCACCTGCCTGTCGAGGGCCGCGCCCGTCGGCGATAGCGCCTGACACCATGTGTTAGCGATAGCTGGCCTCCGCTACAATTGCCTGCCCGCAGGATTCAATTACTTTGGACACCCTACAATGATCTATCTAACCCCAGCGGAACCCGCGGTGATGCAGCGCAAGCAGGCCGCTGCCGGGGGCATCGGGCACACAACAGGGAGAACCTTTTCATGAATGAAGAACTCAAGCTCGAAATCACCGACGGCATAGCCGTGATCACACTCAACCGCCCCGACGCCTATAACACCATGACAAATGCAATTATCGAGGGCCTGGGCGAAGCCTATCGACGCTGTGATGAAGACGACGACATACGGGTAGCCGTCATTACCGGGGCCGGGAAAGCATTCTGCGCCGGCGCGGATATGAGCGGCGGGGGTAGTACTTTCGACAGCGCCGCACAAAGTGCTGCGGTCAATTCCTGCCCACTGAGCATGCAGGCCTGGGAGGTGCGCAAACCGGTCATCGCGGCGTGCAACGGACACGCGGTGGGCGCCGGTCTCGGGCTGGCCATGCAGGCGGATATGCGCGTATTTGCCATTGAAGGAAAATACGGATTCCTGCAATCACGCCGCGGCGTCGTGGCCGATTTCGCCATCGAGTTTGTACTCCCGAGACTGGTAGGGTTTGAACGGGCCTTTGAGTTACTGGTTCGCGCCCCGCGACTGTCTGGCGAGGAAGCCCGGGACTGGGGGCTGGCAGGTCGGTGTGTCCCAGCCGAAGATGTGCTGGAAACAGCCCTGGAGATCGCCAGGGACATCGCGATCAATTGCGCCCCGTTACCCGTGGGCCTGCATAAGCACCTGCTCTGGCAGGGGCTCGCCACAAGCCTTGCAGAGACAGCCAAGCTGGAAAGCCAGGCGCTGAACCACACGATGTCCACCCCCGATGCCGTTGAGGGGGGGGTAGCCTACATGGAGCGCCGCGCCCCCCGCTGGAGCGCCAGCGTCAACCGCGACTGGCCCCAGTGGCTTAAGGTGTGATCACTTCGCGACCGGCGCACAGCTGAACACCGGAATATTGCGATCTGTGCGAGCCTGGTATTCGTCGAAGTCCGGGTACATGGACAACAGGTGCGGCCACAGCTCGCTTTTCTCCTGATCGCTGACCTGGCGTGCCCTGTAGGGCTTCTCTTCCCCATCGACCATAATCGATATATCCGGGTGAGCGACAATATTGTAGTACCACACGGGGTTCCTGTTCATACCGCCTTGCGAAGCAACCAGCAGTTTGTTCTCGCCATGCGGCAGGTGGATGAGGGCGATGCGACGCGTTTTCCCTGATTTGGCACCGGTGGTTGTGACAATACATACCGGGTAACCCCCGATAAATTTATTCATCAGGCGTCCCTTGCTGGCGCGGAATATCGCCACGTTAAGCCTAGTCGCCCAGCGCATAAAGAAACGGATTATCGGTACCTGCTTATCCTTGATAGGCTGGACATCCTCCCGGCGCGTCTTTACATAATCGTACTTAATCATGGTGCTTCCCTCCTGTGTTTCGATCTCGTTTATGGGTAAGCGGGAACAAACACGCTACCAAACTGTGCTAGACTGGCCCCTCGTTTTCCCCTGCATTTTAGCTGAGTATGAGTCTAGCATCCGACAAACTGGCAACTATCCGCGAACAGGTACAGTACCACCTGGATCACACTGAGCAAACGAAGCTGACCGCAGAGCAGGAGCAGGCGCTCAAGGAAGAGATCAAAGAGATGCTGCTGCGGGAGAACGCAGTCATCGTGGCGCACTATTACACCTCTGCCGTGCAAGGTCGCCCGTCCCATTCCACTGGCTTCAGACACCCATCGCGCCATGCCACCAGCGAGACCG
>JAGRIK010000302.1 GCA_020443325.1 Halioglobus sp. | reverse complement strand
CGGATCACAGCGAGGATATCGTTGATGCTCTGGACCGCGGACATCTTCTCCATATAGTCCTGGCCGGGGCTGTCCATACCGGGCAACACGACCTTGCGAAACGCCGCAATCACTTCCACGCGCTTGATCGAGTCGATCCCCAACTCCGCCTCAAGGTTGGCGTCCGGATCCAGTACCTCCGGCGGGTAACCCGTCTTCTGCGAGATCATGTCCACCAGGATTTCCTGCAGGTCCAGCGCCGGTTGTGCGGGTGCGCTGGCAGGCGCTGCCGCCGTGCTCGGCGCCGCCGCCGCATCAGCGGGCGCGGCAGCCACGTCACCCACATAGGGGCGGATCACAGCGAGGATATCGTTGATGCTCTGGACCGCGGACATCTTCTCCATATAGTCCTGGCCCGGACTGTCCATACCGGGCAGCACGACCTTGCGAAACGCTGCAATCACTTCCACGCGCTTGATCGAGTCGATCCCCAACTCCGCCTCGAGGTTGGCGTCCGGATCCAGAATGTCCGTCGGGTAACCTGTCTTCTGCGAGATCATGTCCACCAGGATTTGCTGCAAGTCCAGCGCCGGTTGCGCGGGTGCGCTGGCAGGTGGTGCAGCAACCGGGCTGGCGTCGGCTTTGGGCACATCCGCCGGACTCACCTGTACCGCTGGAAAATCGGCAGGCTTCCCGGGCACAGTTGCACTCCCGGTAGGGGCAGCGACCGGAGCAGGCGCCGGCTGCTGCGCAGCCGCACTTGCGACACCAGCGGACCCGTCCACGGATGTTCCCCGGGATTGGAAATAGGCCGTCATTACCGCTTGCTGGGTTTCGATAAACTTGCGCATATTCTGCTGGAAGCCGAGCATTGCCTGGCTTCTCAAGTCAATCGTCCCCGCTGGCAGCGGCGGCATCGACACCGAATCGGGATTCATCGCAGCGGCAGCGGGCGCCGGCATATCCTGAGGCTGACTTTGCCCGACAGCGCGTGGCGCCGTTTGCTGTGCCTGAAGCTGTTGCCTGATCTTCGCCATCTCGAGCTCATTCTGTAGCTTGAATTTAGGTCCAAATTTGCGTGGCGGCTGCCCAACCGGCCGGGCGTAACTGCCGTTCAACCACCACATGCTTGCGCGGGGTTCGACCCTCGTTTGCTTGTTCAGGCTGGCCAGGCGCACCGGTTCGAGCTGGCGTCCGCTGTAGAGGCGCTCACAATCCACCTCCATGCCCTGCACAATCATCTGCGCCAGCGCACACTGGAAAGCCGTGACGTCGTTGTGCGCTTCCATGTTGGTACTGATGGCAGCGTGGGGCTTGTCGCCGACGATCTGTGTTACCAGCCGGGACAGCACATTGCCCGGGCCGACTTCGATAAACACGCGGAAGCCGTCGTCGTAAAGATTTTCGACCTGTTCCTGGAATCGAACGGGAGAGGTCAGCTGCGCTTCCAGCAGTGAGCGATATTGCTGCACCGTATTCTCAGCGTCGCCACGGGGATAGGCCTCTCCGGTGACATTACTCATCACCGGAATCGTGGCCGGCGCGAATTCAGCCTGCGACAGCGCGTCGACCAGCCTTTCGCGGGCACCTGCCATAATTGGGCTGTGGAATGCGCAGCCGACGGGGATGGGGACCTGGGCCAGCTCCGCCTTCTCCAGCAATTGTGCAACTGTGGCGAGGCCTTCCCGCGTTCCGCTGAGAATCGTCTGCCGCGGGCTGTTCAGGTTTGAAACCCAGCAGTTATCGATGCCTTCGAGCAGTTCTGCCAGAACCTCCCGATCGGCCGACGTCGCCAGCATTCCGCCGAGGTCCATGCCCGTATTCTGCGCTGTCATCTGCATGATGGCATCACCGCGAGCGAACGACAGTCCGTACAAACTGCTCTCATCCAGGCAGCCGGCGGCATACAAAGCGACAAACTCTCCATAACTGTGGCCGGCCACTGCATCGGGCGCAATACCGAAAGATCGCAACAGGTGCAACATACCGACCGAACTGACACCGAGCGCGGGCTGGGTGATGTCAGTCTGTTTGAGCATGTCGAATGCTGCGCGGCGGTCTTCATCGGTAAAAAACGGCCTGGGAAAAATGTAGCGACTGAGGGGCGCAGGCAGCGATGAGGCCAAAACCTTGTCAGCCCGGTGATGACTTTGCACCAACTCGCTAAACTCCAGTGCGAGATCCCTTTGCATATTGAGGTACTGCGACCCTTGCCCCGGAAACAGGAAGCAGACATTGCCGCCATCGACCAGCGGGTCGCTCGCGGCAAAGACGTTTTTCAAGCGCGCCGCTTCGATGGCCTCTTCCCGCTTGCCTGTGGGTATATGGCCCTCATCAAACAGCTGTTGTGCGAGGGTGAGCTGTTCCAGCAAACCCGCAAGGGATTCAGCGACAATGGCGACAGTCTCAAGATTGGCCGCGGATTCTGCCGTTGAAAACTGGACTCGCTCGTTGTCCAGATGCAGGCAATAGGCGAGTTGCGCCAGCGACACCTCTGCCGATTGCTCTAGCGCTACCGCCAGTTCCGCTGCAAAGCTGCCCAGCTTTTTCTGCAGTTGCGCAGCGGACCGGGCATTGAATACAAAGAGTTCGGAGGCCATCTCGTTGCGCAACCGCAGATCATCGCGAGTCACAGCCGAGCGCGTGTACTCCTCCATCGCGACGTGGAAATTGGTGCCGCCAAAACCAAAGGAAGAGACGGAGGCACGCCTGGGTTGCTCCGGGGAAATCCACGGACGCAACTCACTGTTCACGTAGAGCGGGCCATCAACAAGCCTGGCATCGGCGCTGGGCCTTGCAACATTCATCGTCGGGGGCAGCACCTTGTGATGAAGTGCCAGGACGCTCTTGATCAGGCCGGCGATGCCCGCCGCGCACTTGGTGTGACCTATCATCGATTTGACACTGCCGATCGCGACACTTTGGTCAGGTGCCCCCGACTCCGACAACAGTTGCCCCAATGCCAGCGCTTCCGTCCTGTCGCCCACCGCCGTGCCAGTCCCATGCGCCTCGAACAGGCCTACAGTGGCAGGACTGTAGCCCGCCTGTTCATAAGCACGCTTGAGCGTGCGTAACTGGCCTTCAACACGGGGGGCCGTCAATCCCATACTCTTGCCATCGGAGCCGCTGGATGCCGCCTTGATCACCCCGTAAATCCTGTCGCCATCCCGTTCTGCATCGGACAGGCGTTTGAGCACAACTGCGGCGTGTCCCTCGCTGATCACAATCCCATCGGCATTCGCGTCAAACGTGCTGGAGCGCCCCCTCGGCGAGAGGGCGCCCGTCTTGGAAAAGCAGAGGTAACCGAAGGGGTTTTGTGTCGTGTCACAGCCGCCTGCGATCATCACATCGCTGGTCCCTGCACTGAGTTCCCGGCACGCCAGGTAAACGGAGGCCAGTGACGACGCACAGGCAGCATCGACAGAGAAATTGATCCCGCCAAAATCAAAACGGTTACTCACCCTGCCCGCCACGACATTCAGCAGGATGCCCGCGAAACTGTCTTCAGTCCATTCCGGCAGGTTTTCCAAAAGCTCTTCACTCGGATCTTCCAGCAGACGCGGCAGCATGGAACGGACGATGTAATTGGATCCCAACTCGGCGGCGCCGCCACCAATGCCGAGAATAATGCCGGTCCTGTCCAGATAGGGGTTGTCGTCGAGCAGGCCCGCATCCTCAAGCACCTGCTCGGTGAGCTTGAGTGCAATCAACTGCATGGGCTCGATCTGCGGAATGGAATTGGGCGGGATACCAAATTTCAGCGGGTCGAACAGGATGTCGTCAACAAAGCCGCCCCACTTGCCATAGATTTTATCCGGCGCATTCCTGTCGGCATCGAACCAGTCTTCAAACGCAAAGCGATCTGCGGGTATCTCGGTAATCGCATCGTGCGACCTGAGAATATTCTCCCAGTAACTCTGCCTGTCGTTTGCACCGCCCGGCAGCAACGTGGCGATTCCGACGATCGCAATGTCCAGTGGTTTTCCCGCAGCAGCAACATCGTCTCCCTGCGGCGACTGCTCACTGCAAAGCGCCGCGTGCCGCTCGAGAAGGAATCTTGAGGCACCCTCACACACCCGCTCATGCAATGCCTCTATCGAAAAGAGATCGTCATTGAGCGCGACGACCTGGCCGATCATATAGACGCCTTCCCGCTGCTGCTCCGCCTCATCAATCTCAACGAGTGCAGACCCGGACTCCGCGTCCTTTCGGTAGACACCCTTGGATGCCAGGCGAAGCCGGCCAATATTGCTTTCATCCAGTGCTTTGCGCACCTCCTGCGGGTTCAGGCCCCCTGCCTCGAGTCGCGCTTTCTCCTGCAGGAACGTCTCATAGTAAACCGTGGGCGCCATCCGGATGGCGTGACCACCCCCCGTGTCGGCGATCTCCGTATAGCGGGAAGACTGCGCGATCTGCTGGAATTTGGGGACCACGGCACCGGTAGACACAGCCTCATCGGTGAAGATGTAAGCCGTACCCATCAACACGCCAACCTGCGCGCCCCGCTGCTTAAGCGGCTGCACGAGGGCTGACACCATCGCTGTGCTCACCGCATCGTGAATACCCCCGGCAAAAAGCAGTTTGAGATCGGCAAATTCTGCGTCAGTCAATCCGGAGGCCAACAGGGTATCTATCATCGTCGACCAGAGGACGAAACTGGTACGCGGGCCGATATGTCCGCCGCATTCGCGCCCCTCAAAGATAAAGTTTCGAACGCCGTTCTGCAGGTAATCCGTAAGAATGGAAGGTGAAGGAGCGTGCAAGTAGGTTAGCGTGCCGCTTTCCTGCATCGCCAGCGCCTGGTCTGCGCGTCCACCGGACAGAATGGCAAAAGGCGGCCTCACCTCGTCGACCGCCGCCATCTGTTCGCGGAACAGTTCGGGTTCGTTAAACGCCAGCAGGCCGACACCCCATGAGCGATCACCCATCAATTCCCTGGTTGTTCGCAACATGGTGGTCAGGGTATTGCCCTTCAGCAGCGCAACGGCCAGGAACGGTAATGCACCGCCTTGCTCAACCTTGTCACAGAAGGCGGGCACGTCACTGACGCGCGTCATCGGCCCCTGCACAATCGGGTAGCGGGTGTTATGGGATTGGGCCAGCGGGCTGCCGGCACAAAACGCGTTTTCCCCGGTGTGGGGCAGTTGTTCTTCAACATACCTGGCCAGGGCGCCAAGGGCCTTCGCGACCGTTGGGTACTGATTCGCCCAGTGCCTGGCAAAGACGGCATCCTGGCCTAGTGACACCAACTGGTGCTTCGGGTTTTGCCGGGCGTGCAGTCCGATGATTTCAGAGCGCAATTCCTGCCCGGACCCACTCCCGGTGGTGGACCTGATTTTCGCGGCGAGAACACCCGGGGCGGTCATTCCAGGCAAGTCCAGTAACTGCCACTGCTTGAACGTGGAGAGCTTCAGCGCCTTCGCCTCACTGCCGTCCAGGGCTTCGAGACGACGTTTTAACGCGCCCTTGACCGGGGACTCCCGGAGCAGGGCGAGCTGCCAGTCAAGTACCACACCCGCCGCCCCGGCAACGGCACAGGCCAGCGCGGTGTAGTGGCTTATGCCTCCCCAGGCGTAAGTATCGAGATCGGTTGCCGCGATGACCGATTGCAGCAACACATAGCTTGTTTCCTGCCCGACCAGCCCCCCGGCATCACTGCCCTTGGCCAGCACAAAATCGAAACCGGATCGCGCTGCAGCCTCAGCCTCCCGGGCGGAGGTGACTACCAGGCCTAGCCGTTTCGCCCGCTGTCGCCAGAACTTTACAGACTGGGCGTCAATGACCACATCGTCGTTACCTGTCGAAGCCGCGAACAACGGCAATGTCAACACGACGCACGGCACCTCGTTCAGCCGCGCGGTGATGAAATCGTTGAACCCGGTATCACCGGGCGGCAGGATAAAACCGAACCTGCCGCTGGCGGCCTGCTCTATCAGGTGCGCAATATTTGCCCACGGATCCTGCGTCGTGTTGGAAGCGGGTGTGGCGTTAGCCGAATCAAGCAGTGACAAATCCAGCAAACCGGTACATCCCGCCCTGGAGGCGGCGATCGGCAAACCCGCATCGCAAATACCGGGTAGCGAATTTACAAATATCTCCAAACCCATCTCTTCCTTTCCCCGCCACTTTCCTGTCGGCTCACTCGCCACGACTCATCCCTATCTTTTAACCAGTGCCTCGCATCGACACACATCCACCACAGCCCGCTCGCTCATGACAGATTGAGAACTTTAACCTCCTGGGCCTCGACCACAGTTTGTGACGCCTGCAGATCACTCGCCTGTTTCTGCAACTGCGTCTGGTGCTGCAATTCAGACAACTCAATCCAGACGTTCTTGTAGATATCGTCGGCTATACGCAGCTTTTTATACCTTGGCACGTCACCGCTGCGCTCGCTGCAGGGTTCGAAGTCCTCAGGATTCATGTCATTGAATTTTGCACAGGCGCGATCGGCCAGTTCGTTCATCATATCGAAGTGATAGTCTTCCAGGCCGGCGAAATCAGCACCCCATCGCACCAGGAATTCCAGAAAGACTTCGGTAAGGCACTGGCTCTGGCAGGAAAGGTCCTTCAGGCTATAGTACGTTCGCTTGTAAAGTTCCGGGAACAACCTGTCGAACGCCGGCCTGAATTCAACGGGCGGCGGTGTGGCGCGGTCATCGCTCTCAAGTATGATCTCTCCCAGTTTTTCGAGCCTGATTTGATTTTCCAACTGCGGGAGCAACTCACAGATGGTCACGTAATAACTGGCGTGCTGGAGGATCAGGATTTTAACTTTGCGCATCAGCCCCGGCTTGGTTGCCAGGGTGTGTTCCATCATGTCGGTGATCGCCTGGGCTGCCTCATCAGTTTGTGGCACCCGGGCCAATATTTCTTCGCGCGTGATGGCTTCTGTGATCGCGTTCGGTTGAGGGGGGGTCGTCACGAGATCGACAAACCCGATTACACGCTGGGCAAAGCTGGACCAGGAATACACATTCTTGAGTAACCAGTGATAACCCTCCAGGAGCTCTACACGGCTCATTTTCTTTGGCAGGATATTGGTGTAGGTCCTCGCATGGCCGAGATTCTTGTTCTTGGCCATATTGAGGACGCGGCCCTCGCGCATCATGCGAATCCACATCGGTGTCCCAAGGGGCGCCTTCAGCATATTGATCGCGATACTGGTCAGGCACGATTCCTGGATGAAGTCGTAATGCATCTTGAAGATGTCTTTGTCATCGTCATCAAACCCGACAATCATTCCGGCGCGGATACCCATGCCGTGTGCCAGTGTCATGTGCACGTTCTGGACCAGGTCTCCTTTCAGGTTCTGCCGCTTGTTGGCTCCCTTGAGTGCCTCTTCATTGGGAGACTCAATACCCATAAACACCAGGTCAAAATTGGCTTCCGCCAACAATGACAGGAACTCGTGATCGGTTGCGACAGCGATCGTCATTTGCGTTGAGAAGACCAGCTCGCCGTCGTACTCCTTGTTGAGTTCTATCACTTCCTTGAGCAGGGCTTTTGCATACTTGCGATCGCCGCTGAACTCATCGTCACAAAAGAAGATATTCGTCAGGCCGAAGGCGGCCTGCATTCGCACCTCTTCGAGAATCTGGGGGATCGGTTTGTGGCGCATGCGACGACCGAACAGGTAGATGACATCGCAAAATTCGCAGTCAAAGGGGCAACCGCGCGTCGTCTGCACTACACCCATCGCGTACTTGCACATGTCGTCCGCGATGCTGTCCCAGCAGGGCAAGGGAGAGCCATCGAGATCGGGCTTGTCTATCTGGCGATATTCCGTCTCATAGGAACCGGCTTCCCAATCGTTGAGGAATTGGGGCCAGATAAACTCGGCCTCATTAATGAACAGAACATCGAAATCCGCGCGGTAATCGTAAGGCGAACCGGAGACGCCGGGCCCACCTATCGCGGTAATAATATCGGCTTCCTTTGCGAGTCGAGCGACAGAGCGGCATCTCGGCAGGTGATGCTTGTACCCGGTGACGCCAACCAGATCGGGCTTCAATTGCTGTAACGTTTCCGGGGTAATCGGGCCGTGTACGATCTCATCCCAGAGTTGCACCTCGAAGCGGTCCTTCGGGGTCATTGCGGCGAGCGTTGCCAGACCCAGCGGCGGAAAATTGTTCTTGACCTCAACCGACTCTTCACCAGTGACCCACAATGACTCATTATCGGACAGTGGACTTACCAGTAAGATTTTCTTCATCCTTGCATTACCCCAAAACTGCCTGATACAGCAGTACTCGAAAGTGAAAATCGCTTCTTCCAGACCCTAACGCTAGTGAACGCTAACAGTACGCCTATCCATTTGACACTGCAGTACTTAACCCACCGCTGCCCGTTACACTCAACACGGTGCACATTTTTCCGCTGCCTATACCACTAAAAAGCCAGAAAAAATGCAATGAAATTTCCTAATATTCCCAGGTTTCCATCACAATCGCCTGTCTTCCCGAGTTTGGCGGGCTAAAAGGGAGCCGCAGGCTCAACCCGAAAAATCAAGCAATATTCAGTCCAATGGCTCGAAAAAACCCCAGTTAGCAGCGCTTTTTTCTGGCACGGACTCTTCATCCTTCATCAATACCACAAATGTGTAAAGAATACGTACACCGAGCCCCATAACGGTGATGTAGCGCACGGAATTTGCGCGTTACTACGCAGAAACCACAAACGGGCGGCACTGTAATTGACATATTGCAGAACTGTTACAGACTGATTACAGGGGTGCGCGGCGCAGCACGGGAGCGTTCAATGGCTAAAACTCGTATGGAACTGACCGTGAACGCGGGCCTGCAAATTGCAGCGCGTAACCCGGAGAAGTGCCTGACCCTGTTGGCCGATAACCTCTACCCGTTGCTGGATGCCGCGGGTTGGTTTACCCGGGAGTGGCGCCTCAAGTTCTGCGCTTATTTCCTGCAAAACCTGGTCGACCAGACCATTGAAGCAGAGGCAGATACCCGGTTGCTGGAGCGCCTGCGACAGATGCCCCTGGCCAGGGGGATCAAACTCCTTGGCAGGACAGCGCCGGAGCCCGGCCTGAAGGTACTCGTTGCACTGATCTGTATTGAACTGCGTACGCACCAGAAACTGGACACGCAGGCGCAGTATATTTTCTACAGCACATTGATGGCCAGGCTCTTTCCGGACGCCGAGAACCAGCAGCGCTGATACCTTGAACCGGCCTATTCAGCGCGATTGCGGGCTGCACTCCAGTTCCCGCTTGCAGGAGAGTGGGATGCTTTCAAAATGGCGGATTGAGTAGTCCCCCGCTGCCAATGGCCCGCGCCCGGTCCGAGGGTCGCTTCTGATCGATAAGGCTATGCGATGTTCCTCGCTGGGGTAAAAAATCCAGCTGCTCCACAACGCGGGGTCGCCATCGATACCAGCGGCAAAACTGAGCCGGATATTGTCGTTGACACTCGAGGATGCCGCGCGTCCTACATCGAATGAAAAGCCCTGCAACGGCAATGCAAAGAGCCCCAGTCCACGGGCCTTGATATAGGACTCCTTCAGGGTCCAGTAGTCGAAAAACCGGCTGCGCTGCTGCTCGCTCGGCAGACTGAAGAGCTCCTCGACTTCCTGGGGCGAAAAATAGTGGTCTGCGATGCCCAGGATATCGCTGCGGCGCGCCAGGGACTCCACGTCGCAACCGATGTCATACACCGGTGTCACCGCGCAGATGATCAGCCCGGGCGTGTGACTGAGATTGAAGCGCAATGGGACAGGCGGGTCCACCAGCTCCGGCTTCCCCGTGGGCCCGATTTCCATGCGCCAGTCAGCCGGTTCCACGGCAGCATAGGAGGACAGCACGTCGCGCACAAAAGCCCGGGTCACGAGCGCGCAGTGCCGGTCTTTTTCGAAGATGTAGCGCTGTTGCTTGGCTTTTTCTTCATCCGTCAATACAGCGTGATAGCGCGCCAGCAGTGCACTATCCACGCAATCCTGCGGCCGGGTGCGCCATAGATGAATACCTGTCTCCGGTAATTCCAACTGACCTGTCAGCGGTATCGTCAACCTTGCTCCCCCACGATAGTAAACGCCACTGGTCAGCAACACTCCATAACTGCACGCTGCCAACCGGCCGTGGATTATCCGACGGGTAGAATTGTTTTGCCAACTCCGTCACATAATCAAATGGAATTATGTTATTTATTTTGCATTCGTTTATTGCATATCCGTGGCGATTTAGTCTAAATTCTCCCCGAAGCATTCTGTAAACGGCAAACCTGTCGAAAGACAGGGACGCAAAGTCACCGGCCTAACGCGCGCGAGCGCCACGGTAGCGGGACCACCTGGATGAAAACAATGAACATGATTACGCATGTCTTTTCAGTAATACCGCGGTCGCGAAGCGGCTTATCTTCAAAACTCCTCGGGTTGTGGTTGCTGTTTGCTGTTGGCTCAGCACAGGTTGCTGCAAACGTTGTGCAGCCTGCACCGGGCGAGACAGTTACCAGTTCCACTGTCACCGTTTCCTGGACACCAGAGCCGGGCGCATTGGGCTATATGCTGGGCGTGGGTACGTCTACCGAGGCGGTCAAGGCCGGCAAGTGGGGCGATATCAGCTTCCAGAATGCCGGCATGAAGACCTCCCTGGACGTCTTTAACGTTCCGCTGAACGGTGCAACGGTATATCTCAGGCTCTGGACCAAGACGGCATCGGGCTGGACCAGCCAGAACTCCAGTTTTGTTACCCAGGTGGGCGTCCAGGATGGACCGGCCCGGATCACGTCTCCCCCGCCGTCACAACCGCTGTCCTCCGGCACGGTTCTGGAGTGGTCTGGCGTGGGAACCAGCGAATACCTGATCGCAATTGGCTCCTCCCATGAAATCATCTCGCAACCACCCTGGGCGGATATTTTTGCGTGGTATGGTACGAACACGTCGGTAACGCTCTCCCGGATTCCCCAGGACGGGTCCGAGATTCACATTCGCCTCTACTCGCGCATCAAGAGTCGCTGGACCTATCAGGACTTCCAGTACAACGCCGCCCTGGTCGAACCGGCAACAATTACCCACCCAGCGGCTGACACGCAGTTGCAACAACATGCACAACGCGTTGAATGGGCTGCCGCAGAGGGCGCTACCAAGTACGCACTCTCCGTTGCGTCTGCACCGGAAATACTTGATCAACCCGCAGATGCGGATATCTTCAGCCGCTTCACCGAGGACACGAGCCTGGTGGTGACCGGCATTCCTGTGGACGGAACACCCGTTTACATGCGGCTGTGGTCACTGATCAAGGGCGACTGGTATTACACGGATTCAACGTATTCATCTGTGTTCACCGATGCCGCTCCTGATCCCGTCGCAGAGTGCGTCGAGAGGCGCTGGGAAACCGTGTCCCTGGATTTGCAGGGCGAGCAGCGAAACCTCCTGTGGAGGGCGCCTGCTGAGGGTGCCTGGACGAAGGGGGCAATCGTGGTATTGCACGGCGGCGGCGGTGCCAGTTCGGACTGGTGCGTCGAGGGGGCGCTCACCCACGATATGCTGGAACTCACCGAGGCGGCCATCGCGGACGGGTTTGCCGTTTTCTCCCTGAATTCCATCGGCTTCAAAGACGCTAACGGCCTGGATTGCGGCAAGCGCTTTGATGCCCTGAGCCCACCCGGGGAGAACAAGGATATTGCGTATATCGAGCAGGTACTCGGCACCACTATCCCCGGTCTCAGGCCTGCGGGAAGCAACGAGAAAGTGTTCATGACGGGTATATCCAACGGCGGGTTTATGACACTCAGGGCGTCCACCCACTTTGACGGCAGTATCGCGGCGTTCGCGCCCGTTGCTACCGGCGACCCCTATGGCTCACTGATTACCTGTCCGGAGACTGACGTTGTGGAGGACAAAAAGCGCCCGGGTGGCTATCTCGACAAGGATTCCATGCTGGCCATCAGTGAAGTGGATGCCTGCGCAATCTCCACCGGTACCAACGACATGGCCTGGGAGTCGAGCAATCCCGCGCAGCATCCGCCGTTCATGGTATTGCATCACAAGAATGACGGTGCAGTGGACCTGAGTTGTATGAACAAGGCGAAAGGGAACCTGATATCGCGCGGCTATACGCATCGCGGCACCTTCCTTGTCGATGACGACACGCCGCGCGGTCTGGAAACACACTACTGGCAGCCAGAATTCGGCCCCGAGATACTGGAGTTCTTCGAGTCGGTGTCCGCGGAGTAAGCTACCCAAACCAGTAAGCGTTTACGATTACTGGTTCGCCGTTTGGCGCATCCCTGACAATGCCTGCTTACATTGCAGGCAGCACAAAACTGGTGGTTGGTTGAGTGAAGCTCAGCCACGTACCCGGCGAGAAAAGCCCAGCGAAAGCATGCCTGCGCCGATCAGCAGCAGCGTACCCGGCAAAGGCATATCAACTCTCCTGTCGGCGATTACATTGAGCGTCGACTTGTAGAAATCCCATCGCCACTCGGGCAATCGCGGCTGTGGTATCCGCAGGTTAACGATCAGGATGCCATCTGTAATGATGGCGAGATCGACATTTTGCACGATGTCAGAAAAATTCACTTCGTACAGGTAAACATGTGCCGCGTCATCCAGCACTGCCACCATTGGGTCAGGGTTTGGATCGTACGGGAACGTTTCATTGCGAATATCATCGCGCACCTTGAAGATGATCTCCGCACTCACCAGGGTATCGGTGGCCGGGTTGTAACCATCATCGAGGATATTGTGCGTGAAATAAAAGCTGGGGAAGAACGAATTTACCGCAATGATTGGCACTGACACCGGCGCCACGACATCCGTGAAAGCGATGGGGAAGGCCTGTACCAGCGAAGACGCTGTAGCCAGCAGGAAGGCCGAAACTACCTTGTACGCCTTGTTTTTCATTTCCTTTACCCGACCCCTTCACATGTGAGAACTGCGCAATACAGAGGCAAGCGCCAGAAACACTGGCACACATTACTCAAAATTGCAATCCGTTTCTGGCCTTCCCCGAGCCCAGAGGCGAGCACCCGACGTGACGCACCGCTCCGGCAACCTGAAATAACCCAGCGATTTGATGATGCAATTTACAGGCCAAAATAAATAACCCCTATTTATCAATAATATAGCGAGGGTCGTTACCTCAATGTGTAAAGAAAGCTGACACAAAAGCCTTCCAGAAGTTGTAGCGGGCCTACAAGACGATGGTAAACGGCCGGTTGAGACCGCCATGCGATACGCAGATCGAACGCTGTCGTCTTCAAACTCGAACTCGCCCTAGACATGCCCCCCGGATTCACCGTCGCGGCGACGGGACAGGATGCTGCTGGCAACGAGGCTCGTGTTCTTGCCCAGCAGCGCACTCCGGGTACCCTTCTACAGAGGGGTTCCACTAATGCACGTTCGCCCACGGATTCCATGCATAGTTCTGGACATTCTCTCGAATGAACACCACCGCTGGATGCCGGGCAATAAACCCATCCCAGGGTGTGAGCATGCGATCGATGTTCACCGCACTCGGTGCAATGACGAAAACCGGCTCTTCCAGTGTCTGGCCATCATAGAAAAACTTATCGCAGACGCCATTCGGCTGACAGACGCTGTCACCCGCTTCAACCCAGTCGAGTGTTTGTGTCGCCAGGCCACCTGCCCCGGAAAAGACGCTCGCTTCGAACCGAGTATACAGGGATTCCAGTCGGGTCATTAACTGCCCATCCTCCTGGCGATGTTCCACGACAGCGGGTAGCAGCAACCCGTGCGCCGGGTCAGGCATCACATCTTCTGCAAAGGTATCGAGTATGACGGTTAAAACCTTGCCCTCGCCTTTATCGGCGTACGTAAACCATTCAGCGCGATGCCCCTCGGGCGAGTCGTCAACCTGGTAAACCCTCAGGCCCAGGTAAAAATCACTCCCGACATCACTCTCCAGCAACTTCACCCGCGCGAGCTGGAACTCCTGACCAAGCAATGCGTCAATCGAATAGCGATCGGTGATTGGAAAATAGTAATAGATCGACGGCACCGATGTTCCCACACTGAATGCGGCAAGCGCATTGGCACCGCCGGCCATTGCACTGGCGGCGACATCCTGCACCATTGCCGGGTAAAACGAGTTCTTGAAGCCGATTAACCGCTGGCGATGGCTGTCAGTAACGTCGAGATAATCTGCATCAAGGTTCCACCAGGGTGAAACAACGATATCCAGGGGATTGAGATAGACGTAACTGTGCTTGGGCGTCGGCTTTATGTATTTCGCCCAGCGACTTTCATCAAGAATGTCAATCTGGTTGCTCGCAATGCCGACGGCGTCGCGATTGTGCACCGACGCATTGTAATAGCCGCGATCGGCGACGCCATTGCCCCAGAAGATGTAATCGTTGGCAGCGACAAACTCACGGGCAAAGCCGACCCTGCGCTCCTCGGTCTGCGGCCAGGTAATCCGGGATGTGAAATAATTTCTTTCCACTTTGCTCTCCGGATCTTCAACCCCAACGTAGCTGAATATGGCCCCGCCCTGCAATTCATGCTCGACCGGCTCCGGAGGGGTCAGCAGGTTGACCGAGTCTGCAGACACCTCCGAGGCGGCCGCCTGGACAACCAGAAAACGCGGGTGGCCGTCTTCCGGGTCCTTCACAAATACGGACCACTCTGCCCGCGCCCCACTCACCAAACCGCCCGACGACTGGTAGATATTCAGCACCAGGAAATAGCTGGGCTCATCGCTGTCCAGAATGCGGATGGGCGCCAGGGTAAAGCCCCGCGGCAGTTCGGTGGCCTCAAACTCGGCAATCTGCTGTGCGTCCTTGAATTCGAAGTTGATAAAAATGGAGTTGGGCTGGCCGCCGACATCGAAATTCAGCCATGGCGGATTTCCTCCCTGGATCACCGCGTCGGCGTAATCGACTGCGTTCATCCCGTGTACCAGCTTCTTCAGGAAGCCGAGCGCCTGCCGCATGTCTTCCGCGGGCGTGTCATAAGCCGTTACAGGAATTGTAATGTCAATCGTACCCGATTCGCCCAACGCCATGCGCGCCGCTTCCCGGGCGCCAACCAACGCCCTGAAGCGATCGACGTATGTCGCGGCATTGTCGCCGTGGAAACTCACCTTGCCTGAGAATGAGTCACTCTCGAAAGCGAGCGTTCCGGTGACGACACGGGCGGTAACCAGCGACGTCTTGCCAGAACCGGGTGCAACCTGTTCAGCATAGAGCGCCGGCAGGCCATAGGAAAAACCGAGCGGGGGGTCTTCTGCAAACACACCCAGAAAGGGCCCCAGAGCGCCCTGCGATATGTCGGCGGCATCGCCCGCAAAGACATCGATAACAGACTTCAGGCCCGCTTCCGGGGCGACCACCATGAGCCCATTCCGCAGTCTCGCCAACTGCAATCCATCCTCGCCACTGGCGAAGATCGACTGCTGCCTGTAGTTCTCAAGAGCAGTCATCGACGAGACATCAAAGGTGCTTGCCGCGCTGCCGGCCAGGAGTATAAATCCATCGTTCACCGCCGTGGTCTGCGCCAACACAATGTACGAGGCGCCCTCAACAATCCCCGCTGCTCGCAAATAATGCGAAAGGACTTCCAGGGGATTATTGAAAGGGCCAACTTCTGCGGCCGTACCGACCCCTGCGGACACGACCGTATCTGCGCCGGCGGCCCGCAGAGCAGCCACATCAACCGCGACAATCCCGCGCGTATTCTCCGGTAGCAACGTGATCATTTCAGCAAGATTAACCCCGGAACTGTCAGCGGAACTACTATCGCTGCTACTGCAGGCTGGCAGCAGTAACACCAGCAACAGATATCCGAGCCCAAACATCGCGGAACGCTGCCCGCGTCGATGGTGCCGATAGTCAAAGCTTAAACACGCCATACCAGTAACCCTGCTATAAAACCTGCGATCCCGGACGGGACAAGCGTCACTCATCCTGGCAGGGCCACCTGCAAATGTGGCCATATTAGATACTAGTCAACCCGGCTGTCTTGATAACAATCAATAGTTAGGGGAGTTGAGATGACGATGGCCAACCAGGTGGCATCATGTCGAGCGCCCGAGAAGCACACTCCGGAGTCCACTTTTTTCTGCTTGTCGATGTGCTGCCAGAAATTTTTGACTTTTCCGGGTTTTCGGCACAAGCTCATGGCGACAATTTGGAGGGCCCTTACCTCGATTCAAACAGGATACCTCTCCTCGACCAAACGCATGCTGAGCGACTCTGCAGTGTGCCGCGGACGCAACGCTGTCGCGCAACGCCATTTGCATGTCGATCATTCCAATCAGGGAACCCGTTAACTCATGAGCGAACAAGCCGTAAACTACGATGACGTAAAACAATACCGTCTTGACCCTGAGCGTGAACAGGAACTGTTGGCCACCGGTGGCGAATGTACATTTATTTGGGCCAACAAATCCGGGCACCCGATCGGCGTTACCACAGCCTATGTGCCGCACGGAGGAAAGATCTGGATGACAGCAACCCGAGAACGCGTGCGTATCAAGGCGATTGCGCGCGACGGCAGATCCTCCATCGTAATTTCCAGCAAGGGAACGCCGATGGGTGGCGGAAAAACGGTCACATACAAAGGGCATACCGTCATTCGCGACGACCGGGAAACAAAACTCTGGATGTACAACTTGCTCGCCGGGGGCATGGCCAGCCAGGGGGAACATGACAAGGGCAACGAGTTCACCTCGGGGATAGACCCGGCAATGTTTGTCCGCTTCCTGGACACGCCTGAACGCATAGTACTGGAGTTCACACCGGAGATGTCGATCCCTTTCGATGGCGACAAAATGGCCCGGGGAACGGCGCAAGCCTATGCTGATTTTGCTACCGAGGACGAGCGAGACACAGAGTAGGACAGCGGCAGGTTAACGCAACAGGTTTTTGGTAAGAGCAACCGCTGAATGAGGGAACTGTTTCTCCATATAGGTTGCCCGAAGACCGGCTCTTCGGCACTGCAGTCATGGCTGGCCATTAATCAATCGACACTCATCGACCAGGGCTACCACTTCGCAGTCACTGATGGCGGAGCAAGGCACTTCAGGATCAACTCTGGCAATGCAGGGGTATTGGATTCACATATCAGGCAGAACCCCGAACAGGCTACCAGCAACAAAAGCAGCGAGCTGGAAATACTGGAGCTCTATTTTTCCGGTTTTGACAAGGCCATTGTTTCCAGCGAAATACTGAGCGGACTCAGAGTTGAATATATCGAGAAACTCAAAGCGCTTTTTGATCAACACAATATACGCGTCAGGGTGATTGCATACGTTCGCAACCTGTATGATTTTTTCTATTCCGCCCATGTCCAGCATGTAAAAAGAACCAACCGCCTCATCAGCTTCGAGGAGGCGACAACGGAAGAACGGCATTTCAGGCATTTCCAAACGTACAGGAATTTCTCAAAATACTTTGATGTCACATTAATTCATTACGACAGCGTACTAGACAACATCGCATTACCTTTCTGCGACGCAATTGGCGTGGATTATTCGCAGCTGATCCCTCTGCCTGCACAACAGGTCAACAGAACCCTCTCACCGGATGAAATAGAAGTTGTTCAGTGCATGGGGAAATGGCTGGCAGGTATGGGAATTGAGGTCGATGATTTTTCCAGGATAGTGTCGGATGACCTCGTGCATAAATTTCCAGAGACGGAGTCCCGGGCCGTCTATAGCGACACCGTTTATCAGTACCTGGCGAAAACATTCGGCGAGCAGATCGATGCGTTCAATGCGATCTGTGAAAACCAGTTTGATTTCAAGCTGTCCATTTTGGGCAACCGGGCCTATCAGCCTCAAGTCGAAGGCCAGTCGCTGGATCGCGAGACCCTCGAACGTGTCGTGGATGTCATTAGCGAAAACAGCGCAAGGATTGACAGAAAGGCCATAGAAGGCCTGGCCGACAAACTCTCCACCTGGAATGAATATCAATACCTGGCCGCAAAGCTCAGAAAATCGCTGGCCTGGAAAAACCGGGTCAAACAACGGTTCCGGAAATTAAAACACAGGCTCTACGGACTGCTTCTTGTGGCGACAGACCGAAAATTACTCATCCTGAGACTTCGGGAAAAGATGGGCGCCTATCGATAACGAGGCCCACACCGATCAACGAAGGCTTGCTGAGGTTACAGGCAGCGCACCCTACCCCGCTCACCGATAGCGGAATGAACGGCCACTGTGCGGCAGGAACTATCGCCTGGACTTAGTACAGGGTTTACGCCTGCGGGACCTTGAGCAATGAATTCAGCAGACCGGCGAGCACCTCTATTGTCGCCTGCTTACTCAGGCTCTGGTGATAACGCAGCCTGTGCCACATCTCGAAAGAGGCTATCGCATCCACCGCCTCGCGCTCACTGCGCGTCAGTTGCTTCAACTCCGGCAGCCAATCGTCGAGGTCCTTGCGCAGGCCGCGTTGGTAACGTGCATAATTCTTGCGCAGGGTTTCCGACCGCCACAACTGGGCGGCGGTGGAGAGAATCATATTGCGCTGCTTTTCGTAGCCCTCCCCGTGCCGCTCTATCGCATGGACAATGCGCTCTTTGAGCGTACCGTCCCGATCCCCACCGAGGAACAGCGCCTCCGTGGAATCCCGGGTCTGCTCGTCAATCGTGGCGAACAGTGTCTCCATATCCTCGAAGTGACGAAAGCAGGAGCGAATACCGACCCCGGCCTTGTCGGAAATCTGCTGCGCCGTGGGAATAAGGTTACCCTCCTCCATCAGGGCCAGCGACGCATCGATAATGGCCTGCTTGCTGCGCTCACTGCGCGCCCGCCGGCCGTCTACCACTTCAGGCTTTACTGATTCCGACATAGTCGCTATATTTTCCTTGCAGATTGAACACACATATTGGCATCACTACTGCCAGATTATAACCACCAAATACAACTATTGGCCAGCATAACCTGTCGCGACCTGTTAACTGGAAATGCAGTCCAGCCCAATACACATCACTTCACCTCTGCATCGATGGCCGCCTGCACAGACTGGTAGAACGCTTCACGCTGCGCGCCAACTTTTGTTCCGCGAGAGGTGGCCTTCGGCCAGTTGCTGTTCGAGGCTATTACCAGGTTTCGCGCTGGATCGATGAAGATTCCCTGCCCGAATATACCCTGGGCTGCAAAACTGCCGTCGTCATAGGTCCACCATTGATAGCCATAACCCTTTCCCGGATACCCGATATCGGCACGCTTGGTCGTGGCCGCAGCAATCCAGTCATCGGGCAGCACGGGCTTGCCCGCGACTTTTGCCCCGCCCAGCATAAAGACACCAAAACGGGCGAAATCGCGGGTGGCAGCCTGGATGCAACAACCGCTGATTTCATGGCCGGTGGAGCCCAGCAGCCAACTTGCATCCTGTTCCATGCCAAAAGGCGCCCAGATTTTTTCCGAAAGATACTCCGACAGCGGCTTTCCAGTGGCGGAACTCACCAGTACGCCAATCAGGTTGGTTTCACCCGTCTTGTAAACCCACTGCCTGCCGGCGGGCGCCTCGCGCGTCAGTGTGCGCATGTAGCTGACAGTTGCATCGACACCCGGCTCCGCTTCATGCGCATTAAAGCGCGCGACATCGCTGTCCCTGTCTTCGTAATCCTCGTTCCACTTCACGCCGGATGTCATGGTCAGCAACTGCCTGATCGATACGTCGTCATAGACAGACCCCTTCAACCCCGGGATATAGTCGGAAACGCTGTCGTCAATGCTTTTGATAAAACCGTCCTTGATTGCGGCACCCACGAGCGTCGAGGTAAAGGATTTCGCAACCGAGAAACTGGTCCATCGCCCTTCTGCATCAAAATCCAGCCCGTATCGCTCAAGCCGGACTTTGCCATCCTGGATAATGACCAGACCAGCCGTTCGCTGTTCGGACATATAAGCGTCGATATCTACAGGGAGATCGATAGTGTCACCCTGGGGAAGCGGGAAGGCGGTACCGCCGGCCTCGATCGTATTAGACATTGAAATAACCGGTATCCAGTCGAGTGCGCGAAACAATGCATCGCGCTGCGGTGTCGTCCAGAACAGCACATCGCGATCGGTCGGGAGATTGGCGAGAATCCTGCGCGTATCCTTATCCGCGCTGAAATAGGCCAGCGCCAACGCCGATAAAACCACAATGAGTAATCCGCTTATCCACTTCAACATATGCACTTCCATTTTTTAGCAGGGACTGCCTCTTGATATCTGGCAGTTGGGCCTGAAACTTCAAGCACGCTCCGGTTCTGCGTGAATTTGTACATGGGACCGACAGGCGTCTCTACGAGCTTCCGGGTCGGCGGAAAATTGAACCCCATAGGGTTGGGGCTGTGCGAGGCAGGAGAGCCTGCCCGGCTTTATGGGTACGCCGAGCTCAAGCCCCCATGGAGTGTCTGCCCCTCTTTATGGGCATGGGTTTACGGCGGGTCCCACCCCTATAGCATTCAATTTTCCGCCTACATGCCTCGTTCGGGCTTATGTAAGTACCATTCTACTCTGACCCCAAATTCTTCATTCAATTTATCGCCGACTCGGGGCCAAAGTAAGCTCTATTCTACTCTGACCCCAAATTGTTCTCTGACCCCAAATTGTTACCCCAAATTGTTTGGGCTCCCGTGGGCGGGAGTTGACCCGTCAGGAATCATGTGTTTTGATACCACAACTCATGGATAGTTTAATTATCCATAAAACGGGGTGCACAAACTCCATACAATCGCGGCAACCGCTTAGCTATAGAATGCCCTCCGGAGCCTGCCGCTTCGGACAGGGGGCGCAGGAGACGAGTAATGACAGCAGCTAGTGCAGCGACAGCAACAGCCGGCGTTCGAGCAGAAGCAACCATCAAGCCGCGGCAGATGCGGTTCGATATGTCCCAGCTGCGGACCAAGTATTTTTTTCGTGACAACCCCATCCTGAGTACGTTGATGTACGCCCTGTCGGCGTCCTTTCCGGATGGCGAGCGGTTCTTTATCGACACTGTACGTCACTACCAGAAAGATATCGATGACCCGGTTCTGCTGGCACAGATTCGCGGCTTCATTGGCCAGGAGGCACACCACAGCCGCATCCACGAGGATTTTAATGCGCAGGCTGCGTCGCTTGGCATGGCCATGGAGAAAGTCCAGCGGCGTTTCAAGCGGCGCATTGAAACTGCGAAGCGCAATCTCGATCCCGGGCGGCAACTGGCGATAACCGCTGCACTGGAGCATATCACCGCCACGCTGGCCCAGTGGACACTGGAAAACCCGGAAGCCGGCGTGGGCGGCGAGAGCCACTCGCCGCTGCGGGAGATGCTGGTTTGGCACGCGATGGAAGAGATTGAACACAAGGCCGTAGCCTTTGATGTTTACCGCGCCGCGGTGAACAAGGAGAAACAACGTATCGTGGTCGCCAAGATCATCTTTCGCACCTTCTGGGTACAGATGGCTATCGCGCAGCTGATGCTGCTGTGGCACGATCGCAAGATTCCCTCACTGCGGCATATCCGCGAAGCCTGGAATTTCATGTGGGGCAAGGGCGGCTTCAGGAGTTGGTCGGCGCCAGAATTCAAACGCTACCTGAAGCCCGGCTTTCATCCTGACGATATCAACCAGAGCCACCTGATCGAGCAGTGGCAGGACACCTACCCGGAAGTTGCCGCGCTGCAGGTCGGCTAGTGGCAACCGCCACCGGGGCCGGACTAAGACTAAAGAGCTGAACGATGACGCGAAGCAAAAAGTGGCTTATCGGCAGTATCATCACATTGGTTGCGCTGGGTCTTGTGGTCTATCCCAATCGCGAGAGCATCGTGCTGAATACGCTGAGTTTTGCATTGAAGCAATTGCGACCCGTGGGAGCCTTCCAGGAAATCGCCTGGTCCACAGGTACCGACCCGCAGGGACGCTCTCCCGCGAAGCGACTGCCCAATATTGTGTTGATCCTGGCGGATGACCTGGGCTGGAATGACCTCACCTTCGGCGGTGGGGGCGTCGCCGGTGGCACCGTACCAACGCCAAACATCGACTCTATCGCACGGCAGGGCGTAAACTTCACCAACGGCTATGCCGCCAACGGCACCTGCGCCCCCTCTCGCGCCGCCATCATGTCTGGTCGCTATGGGACACGTTTCGGTTTCGAATTTACTCCGACGCCACCGGGTATGATGCAACTCGCGGGACTGGTTCCACGCGATCCCAGGCGCCTGCGAGAAATCATACCCATCCGCGATGCCGAGTCCGTGTTCTACGACGACATGGGTATGCCCGCCTCAGAAATAACCCTCGCCGAACTACTGGCCGACGCGGGCTACCACACAGCCCATATCGGCAAATGGCACCTGGGACGCGCCAATGGCATGGGCGCGCACATGCAGGGTTTCGATGAGAGCCTGCTCATGTTCAGCGGCCTCTACTTGCCCCAGGACCATCCGGATGTCGTGAACTCAAAACAGGAGTTCGACCCGATCGATCGCTTTCTGTGGGCCGCCATGGACTTCGCGGTTTCCTTCAATGGCGGGGAGCCCTTCGCACCGGATCGCTACCTCACGGATTACTTCACCGCGCAGGCTGTTGCAGTGATTGAGGCCAACAGGGATCGCCCGTTCTTTCTGTACCTGGCGCACTGGGCAGCGCACACACCGCTGCAGGCCACCCGCGAGGATTACGAGG
>JAGRIK010000301.1 GCA_020443325.1 Halioglobus sp. | reverse complement strand
GGCCGGCAATGCTCAGCAGGATGCAGATCACGGTCGATAGCTGAATGCCTTCCTTCAGGAGCAGCAGCCCAAGCAGCGCGGTAAACACCGGGTGCATGTACTGGAGCAGGGTGGCTTCAGCCAGTGGCAGTGTCGTCACCGCGTAATAGACGCAGATCAGCGCGAGAGCGCCGATTCCACCGCGGGCTATCAGCAGCGCACGCTGCGTACCCCAGGGGGACAGGCCCCTCCGGCGCACATCGATATAGCTGATTACCAGGGAGACCAGTGAGCGCGCCGCGACGATTTCCAGTAGCGGTATGCCGCGCGTCGAAACCAGCTTGACGCAGGCGGCCATCAGCGCAAACCCCAGCGCGGAGACCAGCATATAGCGCGCGCCCTCGGGCAGGATGCGGCCGCTACCTGGCACTGTGACGGGCAGTAAAGCGGTGGTGTTCAATTGCAACTCCGAGCGGTTTGCAGGTGGTGCGGGGTTTTATCCGGTTGGGCGACATGGTTCTTGTTCCTGTTATTTTTAGTCTTCAGGCATCAGGACTGCCACCCATCTGCAGTCGATCTGGCATCACACGGCAGGTTGGTCTGGCCAATGTTCGCAAAACAGTTTATACCTGTCTACCTATAACAGGTGCAGAGCAGCATGTCTTCAGGGAAACGTCGTCGTTATCACCGAGTTGAACTGCATGGGCACATAAGGGCCATAAGTAGAGTGTTCCATGGGGACGCAGTTCGATACAATCTGTGCACCAGGGGCGGTTCCCAAGCGTAGCGTCTTACCAGCAGCGAGACCAGGCCAGAGATACTTTACGTATGACAATTGTAGATAAGTTTTTGGATGGCAGTTTCATGCCTCATGGGCACTGCTTTTTGTGGCGGGAAGATCTGCTCTTCCTGCATGTCGCAGGCGACCTGACAACCGCGCTCGCCTATATCATGATCCCTGTCGTACTCGTTCGACTCGTGCTCATTCGCAAGGATCTCAGGTTTAATTCGCTCTTCCTGCTGTTTGCCGCCTTTATTCTTTTTTGTGGACTTACCCATATTGTCGGTGTGATTAATATCTGGCATGGCTACTACTATGTGGAGGGCGTGGCCAAAGTTGCAACGGGGCTGATTTCCATCACGACCGCCATCGTCCTGTGGAGACTTCTTCCGGTTCTGGTGTCACTGCCTTCCAGAACGGATATGAAAGAAAAAATGACAGAGTTGCAGCTGGCCCAGGAGGCGCTCATCGATAGCAACCGGTCCCTGGAAGCCAAAGTTGCGGAGCGTACGCAGGAGCTTGAAAGAATTGCCTACCGGGATTCCTTGACGGATCTCTTAAACCGACGGGAGATTACTCGCATACTCGACATAGAGATCGAGCGGGCGCAGCGCCAGAAAACGCCATTGTCAGTACTGATGCTCGACCTCGATAACTTCAAGAGTATTAATGACAATCATGGTCACCAGATGGGTGATCGTGTCCTCAAATCCACGGCAGAGACACTGGTGGAGTGCAGTCGCCGAACGGACTTTATCGGCCGAATCGGCGGTGAGGAGTTTTTGCTGTTGTTGCCCAACACCGGTTATGACGTGGCCCTGATGCTGGCCGAGCGCTGTCGTGCAAGTATCGAGAAAACCCTTTCGAACGGTATTGGGTGTACCTGCAGTATCGGTGTGGCGCAGCTTGAGGTAGGGGAGCAAATGGAAAAGCTCATGCAACGCGCAGACCAGGCGCTGTACTCGGCCAAAAACAGTGGCCGCAACAACGTAAAGTGAGGTTGTGGCAAAAAAATTGATCGGAACAGGGCTGTCTTTTCACGGATGGAGAAGTAGACTATTTGGTGAATGACAGCCGAGTTCTAGCGAGAGCGATCTCAGGGTGGGTATCTATGAATATCAGGGTTGCGCCAAAAAAACTGTTACTTGCCTGCGCCGTTTTTATCCTGGCCTCGTGCGCCTATATGGCGCCTCCAGAGACATACGATGGCCTGGAGTTGGTCCCCAATACGCGGTTTGGACAAGTCTACCGCCGCCCGGGTGTGGATCTTTCAACGTACCACGCCTTTGGCCTGACGAACTGTGAGGTGGCGTTCAGGAATAACTGGTTGCGTGACCAGAACACCTCCAATATTAATTTCAACAGTCGGGTGACACAGAAGGACGTCGACAGGATCAAGGATAAACTTGGCGCAGAGTGCGAGAAGACATTCCGTGCGGTGCTGGAACAGGCGCCTCCGTATCCGCTGGTGGATAAATTCAATGACGGCGAGCATGTACTGGTCCTGCGGCCCGCGATTATTAACCTGGATATTGCTGCGCCCGATGTCATGACGCCGGGACGCCAGCGCAATTACACCACCGATGCGGGTCAGATGACCCTGTTGCTGGAGGCGCTGGACGGTACTACTGGCGAAATCCTGGTGCGCGTAGTCGATAAGCGGCGCGACCGCAGCCCCATGCAGCTGCAATGGACGAACTCGGTGACCAACAAGGCCGATGCCCAGCGGGTCCTCAATCGCTGGGCGAAACAGTTCCGGGAGGGGCTGGACGAGGTGGCCCGGCCGGCATCGAAGTAGTGGTGCGGCCGGGAGGTTGAAAGGAATTCGATGTCCGAGAATCTGGGCGAGCGCGTTGCAGCGCTGCTGAAGCAGGATCCACTCGATACGCCCGTACTTGATACCCGGGAAGTCCAGCAGCTTGTCCAAAAACTCCATACCCGCCAGCTTGAACTCGAGAAACAGAATGAAGCATTGCGACAAACGGGCGTGCAGCAGGGGGGTATATGGAACGCGGTTACTCAACCTGTTGACGCTACGCAGCCCGGTGACAGCGAAAGCGAGCTTGTGCGCTTCAAACAGGAACTGGAGCAGCTCGCGCAGCAGCGTACGGTAGAACTTCGGGAAAGCGAATCACGCTTCCGGTCAACCGTTAATAATTTGTTGGTGGGTGTTGTGGTACACGCCGCTGATCTCTCTGTTGTGTACAGTAATTCGCAGGCATGCCAGTTGCTCGGGCTCAGTCTTCAGCAAATGCAGGGTGAGCAGCCCATCCCGGAAGATTGGAAGTTTGTCTATGAAGACCAGTCTGTGATGGCGTTTGAGGACTACCCGCTGAACCAGGTTGTCGCGACGGGGGCAAGTGTAGCTTACGAGTGTATGGGCATACGACAGCCTGGGCTCGCGGACGTTACCTGGCTGACAGGAAGCGCCATCCCTGTGTTCACGCAGGACAATGTGCTGGATCAGGTCGTGATCAATTTCATGGACATCACCGAGCTCAAGCGCCTGCAGGAGGCGCTGCAGAGAAGAGTGCTGGCCTTGACGCATCCCCTGGATCAGCCAGAGGGAATAGCCTTTGACGACCTGTTTAACCTCGCCGAGATCCAGCGTATCCAGGATGAATTCTCCAGGGCGACCGGCGTAGCCTCGATTATTACCGATTCGGAAGGCGTTCCGATAACCCAGCCGAGTAACTTTTCGGAGTTTTGTGCACACATTGTGCAGACTACCGCGGTGGCGAGCGTGGATTGTTTTTCCTCGCACACGGTCAGCTCGGAACAGTATTCGCAGGGCCCGGTGGTGCAGCAGTGCCTGCGCAGTGGTCTCTGGGATGCGGGTGCCAGCATTGAGATCGACGGGCGGCACCTCGCCACCTGGCTGATCGGGCAGGTTCGCGACGAGGCCTGGAGTGAGGAGCAGGTTCGCGCCTATGCGTCTGAGATAGGCGCCGATGAATCGGAAGTGGTGGAGGCATATTACCGTGTCCCGCTGATGGCGTATGAGCACTTCAGGGATGTTGCACAAGCCCTGTTTACGCTGGCCAGGCAGCTCTCCACCGCTGCCTATCACAATGTGCAGCAGGCGCGCTTCATCGAGGATCAAAAAAGAGCCGAGCAGGCACTGCAGGATAGCGAGGAGAAATACCGCAAGCTTTTCGAGTCGGAGTCCGATGCAGTCATGATCATCGACATCGGGAAGGGGCGCATTGTGGATGTGAACGATGCCGCGATAGCGCTCTATGGCTACAGCCGCCGAGAGTTCCTGCAGATTGACCCTACCGGGATTGCAACCCACCCGGAAAAGGCAGCAGAAGTCGTCCTGGCAGTATCGGAGGAAACGACAGGCCCGACGATGGTCGCGCGGCAGCGTAAAAAGGATGGCACGGTGTTTCCCGCTGAAATCAAGCTGTTTTCGTTTTCCCTGCACAGCAGCCCCATGGTCTGCGCGGTAATTCATGACACGACTGAACGGTTCGCCTTTGAGCGAGAGCGGACAAGGAACCATGAGGAACTCCGAAAACTCGCGTCCGAGCTTGCGCTCGCGGAGCAGCACGAGCGGGAGCGGGTAGGGCGGGAGTTACACGACGGCGTAAGCCAGTTATTAAGTTCTTCCCTGCTGCGCCTTAACGTACTCAAGGGCATGGATTTGCCCGGTGGTGCTGTTGAGTCGCTCGATACAGTGTGTGATATTGTTACCCGTGCGCTCGATGATATCCGTACCCTTACCTTTGAGTTGAGTTGTCCGTTACTCAACGAGCTTGGGCTGGCAGCGGCGCTGGAAGAGTTGTGTTCAAGTATGAGTCACGACTACTCCATCGATTTCCAGTTCAGTGGCGAGATGAAGATCTTACCCATTTCGATGGACCGGAAAATCGCACTGTACCGCTCGACGCGTGAACTGCTGATCAATGTGATGAAGCATTCCGGCGCGAAGCATGCCCGCGTAGATCTTGAACAACTGGAAGACTGCGTGCGCATTCGTGTGGCGGATGATGGCGTGGGGTTTGATGCCAGAATGGCCGGCAGGGGTTTTTCCCCAACCGGTGGTTTCGGGCTCTTTAATATTCGTGAGTACATCCGCCATGCCGGCGGCAATCTGCAGATCGAGTCGACTCCCGGCGATGGAACAGAGGTCGTACTTAGCGTGCCATTGGAGGCGACGCATGGGTAGCAAAATAAGGATTATGCTGGCAGATGACCACGAAGTGATGCGTTCAGCATTGCGTAGCCTGCTGGACTCGCGTGACGATTTAGTGGTGGTGGCGGAAGCGGGCACCGGACGCGAGGTGCTGTCGCAGATCGAAGACACAATGCCCGACGTGGTAGTCATGGACATCAATATGCCGGAGCTCAACGGCATTGAGACTACGCGGCAGCTGTGTGCCAGCTATCCACAGGTCCGGGTATTGGGATTGTCCATCCATGCCAATGGGCGCATGGTGTCCGAAATGCTCAATGCCGGTGCCAGTGGCTATGTGCCCAAAAACTGTGCGGCCAGCGAACTGTTGGAGGCCATTCATCTGGTCAGGGCAGGGAAGATGTATATCAGCCCGGAAGTGCTCGGTGATTTTGTCGTCTCGCGAAGTCGCGAGGGCTCCCAGGAGAACGCGTTTGCAGCGCTGACGGAGCGGGAGCGCGAGGTGCTTCAGCTTCTGGCTGAGGGGTTCCCCACAAAGGAAGTGGCCGAGAAGCTCTCGCTCGGCGTGCCTACCGTCCACACCCATCGCCAGCATCTTATGCAGAAACTTAACGCCCGCAGTGTCGCCGACCTCGTGCGCTATGCCATTCGGGAAGGCATAGTTTCCAGTGATACCTAGCGGAACGCGGTTGCCAGTGCCCTCATACTTTTTATGAGGCGATAGCATCTATCTTACGATTGCCCTCCACAGTCCGCAGGTCTATAAATGGTGCAGACAGCAAACCATACGGATGCTTTTGCCGGGAAATGCAATACTGTCGCGGGGTTGGGGGAGTCAGAGGATAAGAGCAATGGGTAATTGCAGGTGTGCCAGATGCACACGTAAGGAGATATACAATGCCACCGGGATGACGCTATCCCTGGCCTGGAACAAGGTACTTGGTGGCGATTGCCACGCGGAGGATCAGGAGTTAGCCGGTGAGCGGCGCCAGGCAGTCAAAATAGTACCGAAGGGGGAGCCAGCCAAGCGGGCCTCCTGACGCGGATGATGGAGCCGTCCCATGGCTCGTGACGTATCCGCGCTGCAACAGGTTTTAACCGGCGGTTGGTTTCCGGTTGTTTGATAGGAGATACATTGATCGACCAACGGTAAAAAATGGAATGTTGTTATCAGGGATGTACCGCGCCAAAGGGAGGTGAATTTATCATGCAGACGCTCAGGAGCTCAGATTTCCCCTGTGATATCCCCAGGTCATTCGACCTGGGTTTTTGTACCATCGACATCGTGTCAGAGAACATCGCCGAGATTGTCATCAAGGAAGGCGTAGAAGTTACGGGCGCGATGGTCGAGCAATGCCTCGGCGTATTGCGAGGGGTGCTGGAAGCGCCATTTTGCCTTCTCGTCAACGAGTGCAATTCGCACAGTTATGATTTCCGTGCCCAGACAGCACTGGGTGCTACCGATGATCTCCTGGCCGTCGCGCTGGTTTCCGAGAAGCCGCTGATGGATATGGCGGCCTGCTGCCTGATGCGTCAGCCGCGACCCACCCACTGGCCGATGGCGGTCTTTTCCAACAGGGAGGATGCATTGGCGCTGTTGAATGCACTGCAAGGGGGCAGAAAGGAAGTATCCGCTACTGTGGCAAAATTTCCGCACGGGGTCGGTATCTTCTAGCGAGCGTTACTCTCGTCTCGCGTCAACCCCGGCACGGTGATGCGAAGCCTCCGTCCTGTTGTCACTCCATCGCGTCGGCGCCACGCCGCACCATTTCCGAAATGCCCGCCGAAAGGTACTCGCATCGCTGAAACCCAGCCTGGAAGCGATCTGTTCAACAGACAGGTCACCCCGCGATAGCAGGAGTTGTGCCTGTGTATTGAGGCTGTCATTGCGCAGAGTGCGGAATGAGGTGCCGGCACGTTCGAGCTGGCGTCGAAAGGTCGAGGGTGGTCGCTCCAGTGTTGCGGCCACCGCTTCCAGCGTGGGTACGGGCCTGCCCTGCATCACTGCGGCGCTGATGAGTGCGCCAACCTGTTGTGCGAGACCGTGTGCCGGGTTGTCGAACACCGCACAGGGAAACAGTTCGAAAAATTCCGCAAACTCCGCCCGGGTGCGTACCACCGGGCGTGCCAGGTGTGTTGCCGGAAACTCGATGCTGTACTGACTGCCGCCTGCCAGCACCGGGGCGCGGAACAGCTTCAGGAACGGCAGCAGGTCCTCGCGTTCCAGCGGTCCGATGCGTACCAGGCGCAGCGGGAACTCAACCCCGCCAAGCCATTGCAGCAATTGGAGGAACGAGAACAACCCGGTGATGTCGACCAGGCTGACTGCGCTGCTGCGCACACGGCGGAGGGTGTCGAGCTGTAACACGGCGATGTCGCCGTTTGTGGTGAGCGATATGCGTCCAGCCCGTGGGTGCAGCATTGCACAATAGTCTTCGAGCAGTCCGATGGCCTCGCGCAGGTTGACGGCACTCAGCACACACCGGCACATCAGTTCGACTTCGCTGCGAGACATCGGCGCATGGGCATCAGCGGTCGCGACAGACAGTTCCAGGCGCTGGACCGCTTCGAGGTACCAGTGGGCGAAATCGACAGTTGATGCCGGCGGGGGCCCCGGTATCACGGTGCCTGCCTGGGCCAACTCGTGCTGGAGCAGGTCCACCAGTGGCTGCAATGCAAACCGCTGGTCGCGTTGTGCAGTGGCCAGTGCTGTCATACTGTGCTCCCTGGTCGTTCATTAAACGGCGGTCCACTCCGGCAGTTAAAGTGCCAGATCGTGGTCCGGATGGGTGCCAAACCTTGATTGGTGCGATCCAGAATGGGATAGTCTCCCCGCTTTGTAGCAGTATAGCTATTAATGGTGAGCATAAAAGTCCTTATGCGCACCCGTTCGGCGGGTTACTGTAGCGCTTCTGAAAATTGATAGCGGGAGCGATCCGGTATGGCGAAACGATCGATACGGGTAGTGGTGATAGGTGCTGGCATGGCGGGCATTCTTGCCGGCATCAAATTGCGCGAAGCCGGGTTTGACGATTTCGTCATCTATGAGAAGGCCGACCGCGTGGGCGGCACCTGGCGGGAAAACACGTATCCAGGGCTGACCTGCGACACGCCGTCGCACCACTATACCTACACGTTCGAGCGCAACCCTGACTGGAGCAGCTACCTGCCGCCCGGCCCGGAGATACAGGATTACTTTGAGGGCACCTGCGCCAAATATGGCGTCGACAAATTCATCCGGTTCAACGCGGAAATTGACAGCGCCGAGTTCGTTGAGGGCCGCTGGCATCTTCATTTGCAAAGCGGCGAACGGGATGTCGCCGATGTCGTCATTGCCGCCACCGGTGTTCTTCACCATCCCAGTGTGCCGGATATAAAGGGCTTGGAGGATTTTCGCGGCAAGCTGTTCCACAGCTCGCGCTGGGATCACAATGTTCCCCTGGAGGGCAAGCGGATCGGTGTCATTGGCACCGGGTCGACGGGTGTGCAGATCATCTCGGCGCTGGCGGGCAAGGCGGAACTGATCGAACACTATGTGCGCACGCCGCAGTGGATCATGCCGGTGGACAATACGCCCTACAGCGAGGAGATGCGCAAATCCTTCCGCGAAGATCCGGCGGCGCTGGAGGCCGCCATGAAAACCGAGGAGTACCTCGCCAGCGTCAACAGCTATACGCAGGTGATCACGCGCGAGAACATGGACGCCGCGCAATTCTGGAAAGCCACCTGCCTGCAGAACCTCGAAGAGAGTGTGACCGATCCGGTGCTGCGCGAGAAGCTGCGCCCGGACCATGAGCCTCTGTGTAAGCGCCTTATTTTCTCGCCCGATTACTACCAGGCGATCCAGCACCCGCAGGCGGCACTGGTCCCGGAGCAGATTGAACGCATTGAAGCGGATGGCATTCGCACCGGCGACGGGCAATTGCACAAGCTCGATATCATCGTGCTCGCCACCGGCTTCAAGGCCGACCAGTTCATGCGCCCAATGCAGATCACGGGCACTAACGGGGTCACACTGGAGTCCCTGTGGGAACGGCGCCCCAAGGCCTATCTCGCGATCAGCATGCCGGACTTCCCGAACTTCTATATGCTCAATGGCCCGAATGGCCCCGTGGGCAACTTCCCGTTGATCGATATCGCCGAGCACCAGTGGCACTACATCGCCCAGATGCTGGAGAAATTGCGCAATGGCGACTGCACGGGCATTTGTGCCTCGGCAGAGGCACTGGAGGCGTTTGAAGAGAGGCGCATCGAGGCGGCAAAGAAAACAGTCTGGTTTGTGGGCGGGTGTAAAAGCTGGTACCTGGATGCCGAGGGCATACCGTCCAGTTGGCCCTGGGACTACAACCGCTTTGTCGCTGAAATGCAGCAGCCGAAGTGGGTCGACTTCGACATGACCGGCACCTGACG
>JAGRIK010000300.1 GCA_020443325.1 Halioglobus sp. | reverse complement strand
GTCGAAGTCATCAATACGCTTCATCAACAGTTCGGCATAGTCACTGGCAGGCCGCGGCATGAAGGGCGCGCCGAAACAGGTGGAAAATGTCGGGTGAATGCCGGCTTCCGCTCCCAGTTCGGTTGAGCCCACGCGGGCGGTGTAACCGCTGAGGAAGTGAAAGGCTGCAGCCTCCTTCGACAGGATGGACACGGGAGGCAGCACCCCGGAGACATCGCAGGTGAGGAAGATGACGCATTTGGGTTCGCCGCCGCTGTTGGATTCTGTGCGTTTTTCGACGTGTTCCAGCGGGTAACAGCAGCGCCCGTTCTCAGTGAGGCTGGTATCGCAGTAGTCGGCATGCCGCTGATCGTCCAGCACCACATTCTCGATAATCGCGCCAAAGCGGATAGCGTCCCAGATCACCGGTTCGTTTTCCTGGCTCAGGTCGATGGTCTTGGCGTAGCAGCCGCCCTCCAGGTTGAACACAGAGCCCTTGGCCCAGCCGTGCTCATCGTCGCCAATCAGGTAGCGGTCAGGGTCGGCGGAGAGTGTGGTTTTACCCGTGCCGGAGAGCCCGAAGAACAAGGTGGTGTCGCCTTCCTCGCCGACATTGGCACTGCAATGCATGGGCATGACATCTTTCTCCGGCAACAGGAAGTTCTGTACCGAGAACATGGATTTCTTCATTTCGCCGGCGTAGCGCATGCCCGCGAGCAGGACCTTGCGCTGCGCGAAATTGATGATGACAACCCCGTCGGAGTTGGTGCCATCGCGCTCTGGGATACACTCGAAACCGGGCACGTTGAGGATATTCCATTCGGGCTTGCGGCCCGCGTTATAGTTGGTCGGGCGAATGAACATATTGCGGCCGAACAGGGACTGCCAGGCGGTTTCCGTGGTGACTTTTACGGGCAGGTAGTGGTCGCTGTGCGCGCCGACATGCAAGTGGGTGGTGAATTTGTCGCGGCCCGCGAGATACGACTGAACCAGGTCCCAGAGCGCGTCGAACTTGTCGCTGTCGAAGGGGCGGTTGACGCTGCCCCAGTCGATGCTGTCTTCGGTGCCCGGTTCTTTGACTACAAATCGGTCAGCTGGGGAGCGCCCGGTGCGGTGGCCGGTTGTTACCAGCAGGGCGCCCGTGTCGGACAACATACCTTCGCCCCGTTTCAATGATTCCTCGATCAGTTTGGAAGTTGCCAGGTCGATGTATTCCTTGGCGGTATGGATGTCTTGGGTCATGGTGCGTCCTGTCGTTATGAAGCGCAGGCCGGCTGGGCCTTTGCGCCAGTATTTGGGGCTTTAAGGGGGCGTAATTATGTCAGAAGCGAGGCATTTTGCGAATTATATTGAGCATAAATGCGCCGAATTCCGGCCAAGTTGTGATCAGTGTAAAATTTTAGTCTCATGGCCTTGCAATAAATCTGCCAGGTCGCTGCGCTCAAAACGGTAGGCCTGGTTACAGAATTCACATTCCATTGTGATGGCGCCCAGGTCTTCCAGCAACTCCAGGATTTCGGCTGGATCCAGCGTGGACAGGGCGTTGTGGGTGCGCTCCCGGGAGCAGGAGCAGTGAAATTCCAGCGCGCGCGGCTCGAACAATCGCAGCGGATCCTCGTGGTAGAGGCGGTAGAGCAGTTCCTCGCCGTCAAGCGCCAGCATTTCGGTGTCTTTCAGTGTGGCGGCCAGCGCGCAGACATGCTCCCAATGCTCGCGCCGCTCGTCGGCGTCAGGGGCAATCTGCGAGGGTAATTGCTGCAGGAGCAGGCCGCTAGCCCGCTGGCCGTCGGCGGCGAGCCAGATCCGGGTGTTCAATTGCTCCGAATGCTCAAAGTAGCTGTCCAGGCTCTGCGCCAGTGAGCCCTGCTGCAGCGGAACGATACCCTGGTAACGCTGCCCGTTGGTCGGGTCTATGGTGATTGCCAGTTGCCCGTTGTGCAGCAGCAGGTCAAAGTTGTCGGAGGTGGCGTGTTCGGCGCCGCGGGCGATACCGCGAACCCTCAGGGTATCGTCGCACTCCACCATCAGCAGTGGTATCTGGCCTTCGGAGCGCGCCTGTAACACCAGCTTCCCTTCAAACTTCAGGTTGCTGCTCAGCAGTACTGCGGCGGCGAGGAACTCTCCCAACAGGCGAGCCACGCCGTCCGCATACTGGTGATTCGCAAGTATCTCCCGATAGGCCGCGTCCAGGTGCGCGCTCTCCCCGCGGATGTCGGCGTGCTCAAAGAGGAAGCGTTGGGAACGATCGCCTGCCTCGGGCCCGGTGATTTCTACTGATGTGTTCATGGGCGGGATTGTATCACTGTGGCAGGGGGTTTATCGCGCGGGGCGGGGTTCAGTATTTGAGCCCAATAACCGAAAATACCGGCGGAGCGGGGATATCGGGGAGATTCCGCGCTAGAGTATGTCTCAGCGCCAACCTATAGTGACTTAAACGCCGGGCATCCAGCTCGGGGACTTGGCATTTGGCGCGCCCCTTCCAACGGCCCCAGGAGAGTAACAATGAGATTCAGCTACCAGATCGGGATGTGTGACCCCGACCACTACCTGCCCCTGGCCAGGGCTGCCGAGCAGGCGGGCTACCACGGGATCACAATACCCGACAGCATCTGTTATCCGCAGGAGGCGAGCTCAAAGTACCCCTATAACAAGGACGGCAGCAGGGAGTTCCTGGAGAGCGTGCCATTCGTAGAGAGCCTCATCGCAGTGGCCGCGATGGCCGCTGTGACAGAGAGCATCCGGTTTTCGACGTTCGTCTACAAGCTCGCCGTGCGGCAGGCAGCGATAGTGGCCAAACAGGTGCAGGGCATCCAGGTGCTGTCTGGGAATCGTTTTGATTTTGGTATCGGTATCAGTCCCTGGGAGGAAGACTTCGCCGTTTGCGGCGTGCCCTGGGAAAAGCGCGGAAAGCGGTTCGATGAGCAGATCGCGATTCTGCGCGGCCTCGAAACCGGCGACTATTTCGGCTACACCGGGGAGTTGCACCGTATGCCACCCAACAAAATGAACCCGGTGCCGAGCCGGCCCACGCCGCTGTTGATCGGCGGTCACTCTGAGCCGGCACTGAAGCGCGCGGCGCAGGTAGGGGACGGCTGGATGTGCGCCGGAGCGGACATGGAGGAACTGGAGGCCTATATCGGTCGTCTCAACCAGCTGCGCGAGGAGTTCGGGACCGCGGATAAGCCGTTCAAGGTGTTTACCACCGGCCAGAATGCATTCTCACCGGAGGGCATTGAACAGCTGGAAAGCCTGGGCGTTTCCGATGTCGTTATCGGGTTTCGCAACGTTTATGAACTGGAGGAAGACAAGCCGCTAGAGGAAAAAATCGCGATGCTGAACTGGTATGCCGGAGAGTTCATCAATGGCTGAGCTTGCTGCGAACACGCCGGTACTGGTGGGAATAGCCGCCGTTCAGCAGAAGCTGGACGATTACCGGCAAGCTTTGGAACCCGTGGCCCTGATGGAACAGGCCCTGCGGGATGCGGCGACCGATGCGGGGTGTGCAGATATTCTCCTGCAGGCCGACGAAATCATGGTGCCCAGGAGCATCTGGGGCTATAGCGATCCCGGTCGCCTGGTGGCGGATGCGCTTGGGGCGACTTCGGCCACAACGCTGCTGGCGGAATTCGGCATTCTGCAGCAGACGCTTCTGACGCGAGCCTGCCAGCGCATTGCGGCGGGTGAAGCCAGGGTGGTACTGGTGACCGGCGGCGAGGCGAAGTACCGCTCGCTGTGTGCGGAAAAGGCCGGAGAACAGGCGCCTGAAACTGCCCAGGTAGATTGCGAGCCGGATATCACACTGCGGCCGCAGGATGAGATGTGGTCACCCGTGGAGTCCGCGGCCGGGCTCGGCATGCCGGTGGGGTATTACGCGATACTCGACAGTGCATTGCGCCACAAGCAGGGCTTGAGCGTGGATGCCCACCGCGACCAGATGGCCAGGATGTACTCCCGGCTGAGCGAACTGGCCGCAGACAACCCCGATGGCTGGTCTGACCAGGTGGTGCCTGCGGACCACATCCGCGAACACTCCGCCGCCAACCGTATGCTGGCTTTCCCCTATACCAAGCTCCACAACAGCCAGTGGAATGTCGACCAGGCCGCGGGCCTGATCCTGTGCTCTGTGGAAGTCGCCGAAGCCCTGGGTATCGACCGCAGTAAGTGGGTATTTCCGCGTGCGTTTACGGAATCAAACTTTATGTCGGTGGTGGCCAGTCGCCGGGACCTGGGGGCCAGCGAGGGATTTCGTATTGCCGGTAAAGTCGCGATGGAACTGGCGGGTATCGACTTCAATGACATACGCCTGTGCGAGCTGTACTCCTGCTTTCCGTATGCCGTTCGCGTGCAGCTACAGGAATTCGGTATGAATCCGCAACACAATGTCAGCGTCACCGGGGGGATGACCTTTGGCGGCGGGCCGTTGAACAACTTTGTCTTCCAGGCGACCGTGAAAATGGCGCAACTGCTGCGCCAGAACCCGTCAGAGGTGGGCCTGGTAACGGCTGTCAGTGGTATGTTGACCAAGCAGGCCTGTGCGCTGTGGTCGGCAACCCCCGGCGCAGACGGCTGGGCCTGTGCCGATGTGACCGACCAGGTGAGTCGGGAGAGCGGGGTGTGTGAACTGGTCGCGGACTACAGCGGCAGCGGCCAGGTGGCTGGGTATACCGTGCTGTACCAGGGCCTGGAGCCCTGGCGCGCGGTAGCGGTGTTCGATCTTCCCGACGGCGGTCGCACGGTCTGTTACAGCGAGGCGCCGCAGATGATAGCGCATATGCTGGGGCAGGAATGTTGTGGCGAGCGCTATGAGATCGCCGGCGGGCAGTTTCAATAACCGCGGCGAACGTCTCGCGGCGTCTTTCCAGTCCACTTCAGGTAGGCCCGGCGGAAATTTGATGCATCGCTGAAGCCGACCATGTACGCGATACTCGCTATCGGCAGCCGCTTGTTTTGCAGGTGGCGGGTGGCGTGCTCGGCGCGCACCTGATCCAGTAAGCGCTGAAACGACTGCTGCTCCTCATCCAGGCGCCGCCGGTAGGTGCGGGGGCTGAGGTTTAGCATCGCGGCAATCTGTGGCATCTGCGGGTACTGGCCCTCCAGCTTGCGCAGTAGTCGCAGGGTCCGCTCTGCCACAGAGTTCTCCTCCTCAAGATCAGCCAGCAGGCGGGCGCACTCTGCTTCGTAGAGGTTGCGCAGCACCGGGTTGGAAGACGGCAGCGGGGTGTCGAGCAAATCCCGCTGGAACACAATGCGGCCCTGCGGATTGTCGAAGTGAAGGTCGTCGCCGAACAGCTCGTAGTAGAGCGCAAAGTGGGCGGGCCTGGCGTAGGGAAACTCCATCCGCAGGCACAGGTCGGGGGCGCTCAGCAGGCCGCGCAGGGTATTGATGAGAGCGCCGTAGAACAGCTCATACCCGAATTCTATCGAGGCGTCACCCGGCGTGCTCACGATCGATAAAACACAGGTCTCGCCGACGGTTTCAAATTCAAAATTCAGCCCCGACGCCAGCAGGTGGTTG
>JAGRIK010000299.1 GCA_020443325.1 Halioglobus sp. | reverse complement strand
TCGCTTTTGCCTTCGCTTTAGCTTTGGGCTTGGCTTTCGCTTTTGCCTTCGCTTTAGCTTTGGGCTTGGCTTTCGCTTTTGCCTTCGCTTTAGCCTTGGGCTTGGCTTTCGCTTTTGCCTTCGCTTTAGCCTTGGGCTTGGCTTTCGCTTTTGCCTTCGCTTTAGCTTTAGGCTTGGCTTTCGCTTTTGCCTTTGCTTTAGCTTTTGGCTTCGCTTTTGCCTTGGGCTTTGCTTTTGCCTTTGGCTTCGCTTTTGCTTTCGATGTTGCTTTCTTCTTAGCAGTTGCCATTATGCTTCTCTCCAGACTGTTATTAAGGATCCCGCGAACCCAAAATTAACAACAATGCAATACGGATACAATAAAATAAATTGTAGAAAATTGGCATCTCTGTTTCGGTTTCCTGCCACTGTTTTTATTGTGAAATCGATTCAGGCAGGTTTTACGTGTTCATTTTTTCTGTCGAACAAAAGATATCGTGTCAGGATTCCAGCGCCGATATCACTTTATTACAGATATCATCGACGCTGCCCACACCCTCTACCCTGTGATAACGAGGGCTCGTTTCGCCTTTCATATTCTTGTAAAAATCGATAAGCGGACTGGTTTGCTCAGCGTAAATCTGCAAACGCTTGCGCACTGTTTCTTCTGTATCGTCGTCCCGTTGTACCAAAGGCTCGCCTGTCTCATTATCCAAACCTTCAGTAATCGGCTTGTTGAATAACACATGATAAACGCGGCCGGAACCAGGATGTACTCGTCGGCCACTCAGGCGCGAGACGATCTCCTCGTCATCCACAGCGATCTCGATAACATGATCTATGGTAACGCCGGCATCAACCATCGACTGGGCTTGCACAATGGTGCGCGGAAACCCGTCGAACAGGAAACCCCTGGCGCAATCTTCCTGGGTAATTCGATCTTTTACCAACCCGATGATGATTTCATCGGACACCAGCCCACCAGCATCCATTACCTTCTTGGCCTGCAGACCCAGTTCTGTCCTGGCTTTGACAGCGGCTCGCAGCATATCACCAGTCGATATCTGGGGGATGTTATATCTCTCACAGATGAACTTGGCCTGTGTACCTTTCCCTGCGCCTGGCGCACCCAACAGGATCAATCGCATTCGAAAAACTCCTCAACTAAATTTGTGACACGCAGGAACCAGGACTGCCGCATGGATCAAGACGATGAAAGGGCGCTTACAATACACAGCGCGCGAAAAGGTTACAAGCCCCGTTATTTGCGCTCCAAAAGCGCCTTGGCCTCCCGCCATAAGAGATCGTATTGGGCCTGGCTCAGCGCAGAGAGATCACCCTCCCCCTCCGCCACTACGGATTCCATTTTACGAAACCGGCGCTCGAATTTCCCGGTTGCATCGCGCAGACTTTTTTCCGCATCGTGACCAAGATGGCGCGCCAGGTTGACACAGGTAAACAGTACATCACCCAGTTCATCGCGCATTTCATCGGACTGCTGCGCGGCAATCGCTTGCCGCAATTCATCCAACTCTTCCTGAAGCTTATCGACCACAGAAGCGGCATCCGCCCAGTCAAAATTGACCTGTGCGGCGCGCTTCTGGACTTTCTGGGCTCGAGATAGGGCCGGCAATGCCAGCGGCACATCCGCCAACACCCCTGTTTGATCCCGTGCATCGCGCTCACGCTGCTTGATCGATTCCCAGGTTTTACCGACATCGTCAATGGTACTGCGGCCGTCGGCAACACCCTCTAATTCACCCTCGGCAAATACATGCGGGTGCCGCCGTATCAGCTTCTGCACCAGCGAACTCACAACGGCTTCGAAAGAAAATAGATTCCGCTCTTTACCCAATTGCGCGTAGAACACCACCTGGAACAGCACGTCACCCAGTTCTTCAAAGACATGCTCGTAGTCCTCGTGCTCTATGGCCTGCGCCAGTTCATAGCACTCTTCCAGCGTGGAGGGCACTATGCTCGCAAAATCCTGCTCCAGGTCCCAGGGACAGCCGTTTTCCGGATCCCGCAGGCGCTCCATAACTCGCAGTAAGTCACGTACAGAATAGCGTGTGCCGGTCACCGGTAGATCCTCAATCTGATACCCTGGACACAGACACGACATTCTTGAGACGATCAATCCTCTCCAGCAGTTTGGAGAGCGAGCCCAAGTCGGGAACCTCGACCCGCAATCGCATGGTCGCTGTATTGTTTAGCTTATTGGTCTGGGTATTGATGGTGAGAACGTTGATACGCGCATTGGCGAACAAGCTGGTGATATCGCGAAGCAAACCCTGGCGATCGATTGCCTCTATAGATACATCCACTTCATAATTGTCCTCGGGACTCTCTCCCCACCGGGTTTCAACAACCCGACCGGTAGTATTCTCCTGCAATTTCATCAGCCTGGCGCAATCAACTCGGTGGATACTCACACCCCTGCCTTTGGTGATATAGCCAGTAATCTGGTCACCGGGTAACGGCTTGCAGCAGCCCGCCATATGGGTCTGCAGACTGCCAACACCGTTCACGCTGACCGGATGCACGTGACCTCCACCCCCGACACTACTGAGGCGCAGAAGCGGTTCACGAGCCTTGCCCACCAGATCCTGTGCCGCATTGAGTACCTGGGACGATGCCAGGTCGCCCGCCCCTACGGCAGCGAACATATCCTCAACTGTGCTCAGTTGCATTTTCCTGGCGATACGCTGGTAGTCCACGCTGGTCAATGCCAGGCGCTTGAATTCCTTTTTCAACAAGTGGCGCCCGGTGTCGATATTGTCCTCGCGGGCCTGCGACTTGAACCAGTACTGTACCTTGGCCCTGGCTCGGGATGTTTTCAGGTAGCCCAGGCCCGGCTGCAGCCAATCGCGCCGCGGCTGCGCTTCACTGCTGGTCAATATTTCTACCCGCTCACCGGTTTGCAACTGGTACGTGAGGGGAACGAGAGAGCCATTCACTTTTGCGCCGCGACAGCGATGACCTATTTCAGTGTGCACGTGATACGCGAAATCCAGCGGAGTGGCGCCATAGGCAAGATTGACCACATCGCCATCGGGCGTGAAGGTATACACCCTGTCCTGGGCAACACTGAAACTGAATTGCTCCGCGACACCGCGCGCATCTCCGGTTTCCTCGTGCCAATCGAGCACCTGTCGCAGCCAGGCGATTTTCTCTTCATAGGAACTGGCGAGCCCGCTCTCTGCATCCGCACCCTTGTAGCGCCAATGGGCACACACGCCCAGTTCAGCTTCAGAGTCCATGTTCTCGGTACGGATCTGCACCTCCAGCGCCTTTCCCTCGGGACCTACCACTGCTGTGTGCAGGGAGCGATAGCCGTTTTCCTTCGGGTTGGCGATATAATCGTCGAACTCGTTGGGTATGTTGTGCCACAGGCTGTGCACCAATCCCAGCGTGGCGTAGCAGTCCTTGATTTCCGGAACCAGAATGCGCACGGCCCGGATATCATAGACCTGCGAAAACCCGATGCCCTTGCGCTGCATCTTTCGCCAAATGCTGTAGATATGCTTGGCCCGACCAGCGATCTTGAATTGCAGGCCCGCGCTCTGCAAAACCTCAGTCAGTTGTGCGGTCACTTTTGTGATAAAGCGATCGCGCTCAAGGCGCTTTCCGTCCAGCAGGCGAGCGATTTTGCGATAGGATTCCGCATGGGTATAGCGAAAGGAAAGGTCTTCCAACTCCCACTTCAAATGACCGATACCCAGCCTGTGGGCCAACGGCGCATAGACGTCAAACACCTCCTGGCCGATCTGCCGCCGCCGCTCCTCATCCTCTTTCACGGAGCGGATCGCGCAGGTACGTTCAGCGAGCTTTATCAGGGCAACTCGTACGTCGTCTACCAGCGCGATCAGCATCTTGCGTATATTGTCTTTCTGGCCGTGCGCCTGCCCCAGTACAGGACTCTCGGTTTGCAGCGGTAGATCGCTGATAGCGGCCATGCGCAGCACCCCCTCAATCAGGCCGCTCACCCCCGCTCCAAACTGTTTCCTCACCTCCCGTGATTCAAGCCTGCCTTCGCGCACTGCGCGATAGAGGACACCGGCCAGCAGGCAATCCAGGTCGACATGCAAATCGGCCAGTATGATGGTGATATCCAGGCCGGCAATCAGGCAGTTGGACTCTCGCGCCCAGTCACCCGCGTCGGCTGCCGGTAGTAACTGCGCATGCTCCACCAGCTCACAGGCCTGTAGCAGGCGGCAGCGATCGTTCTCCTCCAGCACCAGTGGCAGTTGCTCGATCCACCGGTTGAGATCGATTTCCCCCTGCGCATCAATCAGGGTTTGTTGACGGACCTGAACCATTGCAGCCTCGCTTAGTATCCTGTCCGGTTAGTTTGCATTAATTCAGGCCCTCCAACGCAAACGGGTAAATACACTAGTCGCCGCCGAAAATGCCGGTGGAGAGATAGCGGTCTCCCCGATCGCAGATAATTGCCACAATAACGGCATTCTCTACCTCACTGGACACCCGCAACGCACCGGCAACGGCACCACCCGAGGATACACCACAGAAAATACCCTCGCGCGAGGCCAGCGCGCGCGTCGTCTCCTCCGACTCCGCCTGGCCGATGTCCATCACCCGGTCGACGCGTGCCGCCTCGTAGATTTTGGGTAGATACTCCTGGGGCCAGCGTCGAATCCCCGGGATACTGGACCCCTCGAGCGGCTGCAGGCCAATAACCTGGACACCCGGATTCTTCTGCTTGAGGTAGGCGGAACAGCCCATGATCGTACCGGTAGTGCCCATGGAACTCACCAGGTGAGTGATGGTGCCGTCTGTCTGCTGCCAGATCTCCGGCCCGGTACCCACGAAATGAGCGCGGGGGTTATCGGGATTGCCAAACTGGTCCAGAACCCTGCCCTTACCCTCAGCCTGCATCACGAGCGCAAGATCGCGGGCGCCCTCCATACCCTGCTCCTGCGAGACCTCTACCAGTTGTGCGCCGTAGGCGGACATCGCCTGCTTGCGCTCGAGGCTCATATGGGAGGGCATAATCAGGATCAGGCGGTAACCGCGTATGGCCGCGGCCATCGCCAGCGCGATACCGGTATTGCCACTGGTCGCCTCTATCAGGGTATCGCCAGGCTTGATCTCCCCCCGCGCTTCCGCCTGGGCAATCATGCTCAG
>JAGRIK010000298.1 GCA_020443325.1 Halioglobus sp. | reverse complement strand
GGCGCGGGCCGACCTGTTCGACTACATCGAGCGATTTCACAACCCCAGGATGCGGCGTAGAGTCGCCGCACAGGATCAGAAGTTTTCATCCCTTTTCAAACCGTCCGTGAAAACGGGGTAGAACCCAACTGACGTTGTTGTCAGGTACGAAGTTCGATTGGCGGCGTCATCGATTCCGCCGGCTGCGCGGATTAAGATGTACTTATCCAGGAGGAGGGCCGGATTGTCGGCGACGTTGAACTGACATTTTGCGACCGCATTTGGATGAAACCCGTCACTCGGCGGTGTTGTTCGGATCCTGTCACTCTGGGTGAAGCGTATATCGGTTAGTGCAGATTCGCGGAAAATATGGGCTTTGAGGGAATGGGCACGCATGTTGCTTCGTGTACAGCGAATAGCGAAATGCCTTTGTGTGCCTGTGGCCAGCCAACGGCCAGCCAACGGTCCGCCAACGGTTTCCTTAACGACCGCATCGACGTTTGAAACCGTGCTCATAAATACGGAAATAGTGGGATAAAACACATGTTGAACAAGAACATCTTTATCAGCCTGTTGAGTGTGCTGTCTCTGGCGCTGCCGGGGCTTGCCAATGCGTTGATATACCAGGTCAATACTGGCAGCGGATGGCAGAACCTGACGACCTTGAATAGCGCGCAGACGGCGGCTCAGCACTACGGGCCGCTGAATATCGGGCCGGGTTATGCCGAATCCGACACCGCGTTCATGTGGCTGCACACCAATACCAATACCGGTGATGTCGCCTGGGGTATGTTGCTCGACGTAAACAGCGACGTCACTTCCGGAAACGCAAACATCACGCTTCAGGGCATGCCGACCAGCTCCTACATCTCGTTGCGGGATGACGGTTATGAGCCGGGAAACATCGTGTCCGGTACCTTCAACGCGGTTTGGGCCTGGATTGGATGTTGTACGGACGGTGTCGTCGTTGATGGCATGAACGGCGAATGGCAGGTGGACGTCGAGCTCACCAGCTACAGCGGTATCAATAACTGGTACTTCCTGACCGGCGACGTCAACGCACCGGACCGCATCGCATTGAGTGATGATTTCAGTGTGCGCGCGGTGGATGGCAATTCCATTCCGGTCCCGGCCCCGTTGGCGCTGTTTGCGTTGGGTGGTGTGAGTGTCATGCTGCGTCGCCGGGCCATGTTTGCCTGAGGCCGCCCTGCCGATGCACTGTTCCGGTAGGTGCCTGCTGCGGTAGCGTTGGCGGGCAATCTGCCACGATTTATAAAGGGGGCCATGCGCCCCCTTTTTCGTTCGGCTACGTTGAATGCGCGTCGGGCACGTGCCGACACCGAGGGATACGCAATGAAATGCCATTCCTCGCGTTCCCCGGACATCGGGGTCTTCAGTCACTGATTTACAGATCGAATTCCTTGCGAAGGGCCGCCTCATGCCGAATGCCACGCTGACTCGTTTACTTTTGTCGTTTGCCCTGGCTATGGCGCTGTCCTGGTCGGGTGCCTACGCAGCCAGCGTCCTTGATCGGGCGATAACGCTCGCGGAGCAAGGTAAGGTTCAGGAAGCCGAGATCGCCATGAAACAGGGGCTGCAGGAAAACCCGGATGATCCGGAACTGCGCTATCTGTTGGGAAAGCTGTATCTCGACAACTACTACGCGGAAGGCGCTGCAAAAGAGCTGATGCGGGCGCGTGAGGGCGGTATGCCCGAAGAGCTGGTGCTCTATCCGCTGGGACGGGCGTATCTGCTGCAGCAAAAATACAGTGAGGTATTGAGCGATTTTCCGGACAGTCTGGAATACCACGCCGAGCTGCGCGCACAGGTGTTGACCCTGCGTGCCCTGGCGAGCCTCGGCCTGGGGGATCGAAATTCCGCAAAGCAGGGTTTGCGTGCGGCGTTGCTGCTGAATCCGAAGAATCGCGATACGCAGATCGCCAGCGCCCGGGTATCGATTGCATCCGGAGAATTTGCCGCCGCCCGGGAACTGCTCGACACCTTGGTGG
>JAGRIK010000297.1 GCA_020443325.1 Halioglobus sp. | reverse complement strand
GAGTTGCCAGCGCCTTGGCTATCTGGCTCCTGTCGTTTTTCAATAGCGCGTAGACCGACCACTGCTGCGCGACCAGGGTGGTGTCCGCGCCCGCGCCGATCAGCGCCAGAATCAACGTTATGATATCGCCTTCTTCAAAACCTTCATTCTCGGCTTCGATGCGCAGCAGCGTACTCAGGAAATCATCCTGCTGGGGGGCACTGCGGCGTTCGTCGATGATTTTCTTGAGAATGTCGATGGCGCGGTTGCTGTCCTGCCGCGCCTTCTCGCGTTGTTCGTCGGAGATGGTGGGGTTCCAGGTCTCGGTAAACGTCATGATGACCTGTTTGATATCAGGCCAGTACTTTTCCGGAATGCCCACCATGCGGGTGATTGAAATGAAGGGGAGGTGGAAGGCGATTTTCTCCTTGTAATCGAAAACATCCGGATTGCCCAATTCGTCGAACAGTTTCCGGACCTCCGGCTCAATCCTGGCCTGGATCCTGTCGACCACATTGCGCGAAAATGCGGGTGCGGTAACACGCCGCACGAGTCGATGGTGATCGTGGTCGGCAAGCAGGCTGTGACCGATCATGGCGCGTTCAAAATTGCTCCACTCCTCCTCGGGTGGTCGTTTTGGCGCAAACTCCCAGTCGTAGAAGTCCGAGGATAAGGGTTCGGTCTTCCAGCACGCCATGATGTCGTCCATGCGCGTCATGATCCAGGCCTGCCAGGGCTCGTACCACACCAGTCGACCGCGACGGGCGAGTTCGAGGCACTGGGGAATGGGGTTCTCCATATACTCCCTGGAATTCGGGTTGTAGATGGCCTCAATCGGGGGAAGGTTTTCTGCTACCTCGGTCATTGTTATCTCCTGGACACAAGCGCAGCGCCTGGTGCGCACGTTATCGCGGTTACGGTGTGGGAGTATGGTAGCAACTTTTCGATAAAAGTATACATTTGTATACCTATTTTAAGGGGTGGCGTTTGTCCTCCTGTTGCGGCGGAGAAGATCGTTGCACAGCATGGCACAGAGGAAGAGCAGGCCGGGGGCGAGCTGGATACAGAGCCTGCCCACGCCGGTAAAGTTGGAAGCGCCTGCGCCGAAGATGGTGAACAGGAACAGAAACAGGAACATGACCACGGCACAAAGCAGGGCAACGCTGATACTCAGGTACGTTTTCGTGAAAGCACCGGGGATGGTCAGTCCGATTGGAATGATGGCCAGTAGCAGGTAGCCCAGCAGGTGGAAGTTATCATGCAACCAGATCGCCTGCAGGGTGCCGGCAAGGCCGTCGGGGTGAAATTCGGTTATCGAGTCGAGCAGTTGCGAGATGAGGAGCGGATTCTTCTGCGTCAGGATGATCAGCAATGCCAGGCCCAGAACGACCAGCGATGCGAGCTTGGCGACCTTGTGGCGTGTGCGAGGTACAAGCAACAATGCGGGTATGAAGGTCAGGGCCCAGGGCAGGCCTTCGCCCTTGATCAACAGGCAGGCGACAGCAAAAAAAGCGGCGAGCAGTGCCTGCGATCGCCAGCGCGTGGTGATCCAGTTATGGAAGGCCATCAGGCCCGCGCAGTATGCGGCCCCCAGGAATAAATCCGCATAGCCGGCCAGTGCCACGTGGATATTGAGCAGTGGCATGGACAGCAACAGATACGTAAAACCCATCGCAACCAATGGGCCGGCGCCGGCATTGCGCAACTGGCTGTAGAACGCGGCGCCGATTGCGATAAAGCACAGTAGCCAGGGCAGGTTCATCAGGCTTTCGTTCCAGCGTCCGGTCGCCAGGTTCATCCACACCTGCAACAGTGGCACGGTATGCGGATAGCCAGGATGCCGGTCGGTAAATACGCCTTCGCCGCCCATTTGCAACCAGACATTGTTCTCGACAAAGGGTTGTAAGCTGCGGTACTCAAACCAGACTCTCGCCTTTGTGGCCCAGTGCATGGTCGCATCCCATGGGAACAGCGGCCGCCACAGGATCTCCAGTCCCAGCGTCGCACAGCGCAGCGCCACCAGGGCAAGCAGGATAAGGAACAGGAGCCGGTGCGCTGCCGGCATCGCAGAGAAAGCGGCATCCAGGTGGGTACGTATTCTCCTGTTCCCGGAAATATGAATGGCTACTGCCGCGACGATCAGGACGCTGGTCAGCAAACCCGCAGTAACAAAAGACAACGGCATACCCAGCGCGTCCAGCCCCCACAGAATCTGGGGGACCAGGATCAGGCCAACCAGCGTGCCATTTCCCCAGACCAGTGCCGGCCTGGCGTGGGCCCCTGGCGGAATCAACAGGTTTAACCACAGGCCGCCCAGCAGTACCGGTAGTATCAATGCCAGTGTAGTCAGCAGGATATCCATCTATTTCAGCCGCACCACTGTGCCCGACGGCGCAGTGTAGACAAGCTCCGCTTTCAGGTCGCGCCGCTTTGGCACGTGCAGGAGGCCCCGCGCCCGGTTAAACCTGATGGTGGAGGGCGCTACCAGCACGATATAGTCTCCCTTGTGCAGAAGATCGTTGCGCGGCAAAGCCGGCCCGTACAGGGCCCAGTACACATTGCGGGGGTAGAAATAGTAGGCGGTGCGCATACCGCTATAGGTATCACTGGAGGTCACGAAAATACGCGAACCGGCTGAATCCATAAGCGGTTTTGCAGCGGAGGCAAAATTGTACAGCGCGGCATCGGGGCCCACGGCCAGCCGTTCCTCGGTGTTCTTGCCGGCGAACAGGCGGTGTGTGTCAGCCAATTGATGCAACAACCTGAATTGCCACAGCATGTCCAGGATGACCCAGTTGGTGAGAAAAATCAGCGCGACCACCGCCCAGTTGAATCGCAGCTTCGTCCGGAACAGGACAAGCAATAACCCGTAAGCCAGCAGGCTCAGCAGCAGGAACGCAACGGCTAAAACGATGGGGTAGTACGAGGAAGCGTTGAACGCACCCGTATAGGTATTCATGGCTGCAGTGTTCCAGGGTGCATAGCCGGTTAAATCAGAGTAGACAGCGAGTAGTTTGTGTTTCGCTGACGCCGGAAATACAGAGAAATCCTCGATCAGGACGGTATCCCCTGCACGGCCCGAAAAGCCCAGTTTCAGCGCCTTGAACTGCCCCGACCAGCCCCTCAGTTCCTCTGTCGCGAGCCACAGGGAGTCCCGCGTATGATTTTCCAGCACGTAGGCGTGCGAGTCATGCGGTGCTTGTGCACTCGTCCAGCTGATTGTTACAACGAGGCCCTCTGCAGGCTCCTCCAGGGCGAGATGAATGAAGGAGAAGTCCTGCGCATCGATGCCGCGCACTCCAAGGCTTACCAGCCCCTTACCTTTCTTATCGAGTTCAAGTTGCAGTGCATTATCGGTGATAGTGGGCGTGCCGCGCACCACTTTTACGGCAGCGGTGTCCCAGATGATGGCCGCGGACTGTTGTCGGGCCGAATCGGGTGCCGGTAAGAACTGTGTCAATGCAACAATCAATGCCGTGACACCCAGGAGCAGTGATAAGACAGTGATTCTAAGCATACTAGCCAGCGCTTTCTACAAGCCTGGTCTTGTGCCGAAACAACCTATGACCGTGTGAATGATTAATACCCTGGCACCCTTGTGCTATGCCCGAAAATCGGACGCTATCACTTTGCAACCGTCGTTGGTCCGATCCCTGGTCTTTGGCGGACAGATGCACAGTGGCAACAAGTTTCGGCTTGCTGCAGGAAAGGAGGATAGCATTTTGCCAGCGAGGGAGGGCAGCTATTTGTGTGACGTGCTCTAGGTATTTGGCAGTGCAGGGTCTCGTTTGAGGTCAGCTTTGCGGTGAAGTGGATGCGATAGAGGCTCGCACCCGCTGGTCGCTCCGGTTAGACTTCTGCCATGCGTTCTTTTATCAGCCTGTTGCTTACTGTGTTTCTGTGCGCCTGTTCAGGCTACGAAGCCAAAAATGTATTCAAGTCGGATATCGACCTGGTGGCCGACCAGTTTATCGCCAGGACTCGCGCAGATGTTAAGGAACTGGTGGTCAAGTTATACAAGCGCAATCCGAAGCAGCTGCGGAAGATTCCCGGGATGACGGTAGAGGGGCGGCTGGCGCAGCTCACCGTCCGCCGCTACAAGCTGCAGTTCGCGGAGCTGGATTACAAACAGGATATCGCCGCGATGAACCTGGCCTTCGACCCCGACTTCAAGGGTGATCGCGTCTTTGCGCTGGTCGTGGGTCTGGGCAGCATGTTGCGTCGGGCCTATGAGTACCAACCCGAAATGTTTCTGCCGGACCAGCTGGATGCCGAGGTGTTCCTCGCCAGTGCGCACAATGTCGAGGTCCTGCTGTGGAAATTAAAAAATTCGCGTAAACCCAACGGGGCGCACTACCTGATTACCCATGAGTATCGGGGCGTGGTCGATAACCTGAGTTTTGAGCGGCTGTTTGGCGAGATTATCGTGTTGCAGGAGATGATGGCGGGTATCGCGGGAGATTCAGGCAACCGTGCCGTGACGGGCGCGGTGCATGTGGTCTCCAAGGTGTTTATTCCGCTGCCGATATAGGCCCCTGGCTGGTGAGTGATGCCGCGATTTTCTGCGCCAGATCGGTCAGCAATAGTTTCTCTGCGTTCACAAGAGCGCTGTAGCCGCTGGTGGCCAGTGCGCGTGAATCAGCAAAGCGATTGAGGGATGACACTTCATTGTCGCGAACGAGCCACCAGTAGGCGACTATCTGCGCCTGGCCATCCAGTGTGCCATGCAGCTGGTCGATTCGGATATTGACCGCGGTCGAATTCTTGTTGAGTTTTGTAGGCAGAAGTTCCTGGCCGCTGGCCCGTGCAATTTCGGTGGAGAGGAAATTGCGCACACCATCGTAAATCGGCTCCGCCCAGAGGTTCTGGCTGGCGGCCCGCATTTCGTCATTTCCCATCGCCATCACCAGGCCGGGCTGGTCCAGGTAAGCCGCAATCTCTACGCTGCCCAGTGAGTACTGCTTTGATGTACGCAGTGCACTGGACTGCAAATCCTGATCGGAGCGCAGCAGGTAATACGTGGGAGGGATGGTCTGGCTGGCACAGCCCGACAGAAGCACTAGCACAAGTAAACCGGCGACTTTCATTATTCACTCACCTCGGGAATGGTATCGGGTACCGGGTCGGAAGATATCAGCACCGCATTGGGTTGTTCCGCCAGTGTTCGTGTCAGCGATTCCAGGTTGCTCATGGTGCGGTTCAGCGACAGCAGGCTTGAGTTCAGGCTTTGATACGCTTCGGAACTGGGGGAGAGACTGCTTATCGCTTCCCTGAGTTCCCGCAGCGTCTGGTCCAATTGTACCGGTAGTTGTTGTGTGCTCTGGTTCTCCATGATGGCCTGCAGTCCGACCAGCGACTGGTTCAGGGTGGCGATCGCCGTATTGGCACCGGCGACAGTGTCGGCGAGTGGCAGTTCATCAATGGTGTGGAGGATGGAGTTTACACTCTGCGCCAGCTGTGCCAATCCGGTCTCAATAGTGGGGATCGTGGCGTACTCCAGGAACATGCCTTCCGTCGCTGGCGGAGAGTCGGGGTAGAAATCGATACTGATGTACTTTGCCCCGGTGAGCAGGTTGCCGCTTTCGAGGGAGGCTCGCATCCCTTTGGCAATGCCTTGTTTCAATCCCTTTCGCAGCAGTGGAATCGACTCTTCCTTGTCGGGCAGGGCCATGCGCCCCGGCTCGATATATATCAGTACTGGTATCGGTGCACCTTCACCCTCGATGCCTGTCTTCACGTTCAGTGCCTGGCCTTCCTTAAGCATCACCCGGTCGACCTTGCCAACCTGAATACCGCGAAATTCGACGGGCGCGCCGGGCAGTAAACCCTTGATGGACTGCTTGAAAGACACGACGAAATAGGTGCCGTATGCGAAAGGATTTTCCAGTATGTCCGCGTAGGATGCGTACAGTTTGAAATCGGTATTGGCAGCAACAGGTTCACCCTCCTTGACCCCCTCCGGCATCCCGAAAGAGACGCCGCCGAACAGGATGGATTCCACGGAGCCTGTTCTAACATTGAGTCCGTCCGCGCCCATGCTCACGGATACACCGCTGGCATCCCAGAAGCGCACGCTGCTGTTGACCAGTTCGTGGAAGGGCGCATCGATGAACAACTGGTAGTGCAACAGTTTGTCAGCGGGGTCAAACTTCATGGTTTCAACGCGCCCCACCTTGTAGCCTTTGTAGAGCACCGTATCTCCAGCCGAGACGGACGTCACGTGATCACTGGTCAGGTTCAAGCGCAGTCCGGGGGCGCCTGCCGGGGTCAGCGGCGGGTGATCCAGGCCGATAAAATCGCGCTCACCCTCTTCGCCGGTTCCCGGTGCCAGTTGCAGATACGCACCGGACAGCAGTGTATCGAGCCCCGAGATGTTGTCGACACCAACCCGAGCTGTCACTACCCAGAAACGCGTATCGGTTCGCAGGAGTGGCAGCGCCTGGCGGTCCAGCTTTACCTTGGCGATCACGCCATCGAATTTGTCGTTCAGGCGCACTTCCTGAACCGTGCCCATTTCGACATCGCGATATTTCACTTTCGTTTTGCCCTGTTCCAGGCCATTCGCCGTGGTGAAGGCGATCGAAATTTCCGGACCTTCGTTCATCATATTGTCGATGACCATATAGATACCCAGCACCAGTGCGAGTATCGGTATCATCCATATGCCGGAAAATTTGCGGCCCGGGCTGATGTCTGCTTCTTCAATTGTCACGGTTTCTTTCTTCCATTTCATCCCAGATCAGTCGGGGGTCAAAGCTCTCTGCGGCAATCATGGTGACGATGACCACGCCGGCAAAACACAGTGCAGCGATCCCGGGGCGGATGGCCAGTAGTCCACCAAGATGCACCAGCGCGACCAAAATTGCCACTACAAACACATCCACCATGGACCATTTCCCTACAAATTCAGTGATCTGGTACATGGTGGTTCGCTGCCGGGCGCTGACCGGGGTATGGCGTTTCACAGTCCAGACCAGGTAGAACATCGCCATCAGTTTCCCTATCGGCACCATCACGCTGAATACAAATATCACCGCAGCCACCGGAATCGCACCGTGATGCAGTAATATGATGACGCCGCCCAGGATGGTGCTGCCCTCTGAGGTACCCAGTTGGTCGGTGATCATGATCGGGTACAGATTGGCGGGAATATAGAGAAGACACGCTGTAATCAGCAGCGCCAGGGTGCGCTGGATACTGTCGCTCTTGCGCAGGTGCAGCGCGGCCCCGCAGCGTGGACAGTGGTGCAACTCGGGGGGTGCCAGTTTACAACAGAGGTGGCACGCGGCCAGGTTGCGCGAAGCAGCAGTGGTGGCAGGTGTCGTCATGCGCGTTGCAGTGCCTCTATCCGCTCCCAGCACTGGTAGCGATCCAGGTTTGACACGGCGAGGGTAAAGCAGATGCTGAACCCAGCGTACGCCCAAAACGAGATGCCCAGCTCGACGGTTGCCATCGCGGCGATTTTAACCAGTGATACGATGACCCCGATGATAAATACCTCTACCATCGACCAGTTCTGGGTGAGAAATATCCCTTTTGCCACAGGGATCAACCACGGGTGGTAGTGCCCCGCATGGAGAGGAATGCACAGTAATAACAGCAGTACGAGAATGAATGCCGGGATGATGATGATGAACGCAGCGACCATAATGGCTACCTCCGGCATCCCGTAATCCCAGACTGCGCCCGGTGTCTGCCGCAAGGTGATCACGCTTTCGAGTCCGGTGGAGGAGAACGACAGGAAAGAATAGCTGTTCGCCATGATCAGCAGAATGATACCGGCGATCGTAAACGATAAAACACGGCCGTAAGGGTCCCGCAGTTTTCGCGTCAAGAAATGACCGCAGCGCGGGCAGAACGCACTTTCCCCCTCTTTCAGTCCAGCGACGTTGGCCAGCATGTCGCAGTGGAGACAGGCGGTCTCTTCGTTCATCTAGTCGGGCAGTCCCATTGTGGCGCGGCTGTCGGGATTGTAACCCTGTTCCATTTCCTTGATGGTCTTGTCCAGTTCCTCGGGCGACTGGGCGCGGATACGCGCCGCTTCGGCGGCCAGCGTACTCTCTGCCTCATCGTCGATACCGGGCCCGTGGACTTCCTGGGAATAGGTCTGGCCGTTGGCGTCCAGGCAGGGGTCGAGGCCGTCGCCTTCCCCGCATACGGAGACCGCACCGTCTTCAACGGTCACGCGCTCTTCAACGATGTTGGTGTCGGCATCCGCCTGGGCGAGGGCGCCTGCCACGGGCAGGCAGAGTAACAGCGCCGCAGCGCGGCCAATTTGTAGTGGTTTCATCATCGATTACCTGGTGTTTTCTGTATGTTATTGGGTCGCTGGATGCGACAGGCCTCAAATCCGCGCATCGCGCTTGTCGGTGTCTGCAACCAGTATAGTGTGGATACTATTGAGCCACCAGACTCTATTGTGACAACATGCCTGCGATTTGCGGCCGGAGCACGCGACCTGTGAGGCATCACGCCGGCGGGGTGTACCAGATCGGCGAACTCCACGCGCGCTCCTGGATGACCTTCTGGTGATCAACCGAGCAACAGTTTTCCATACCCTCGGGGATGCTTTGCGGATCATCGCAGCGGATTCCGGCATCGGCGCAGATACGCTGGCTCCAGCGGCAGGTGGGGTTTTCCAGCACACGGGTGTAATAAAAGGCCGGCACGGCGGGGTCGAAATCACTGTCCTCCCAGACGCTGCACAGCTGGGGGTGCCCAATGCCTGAGGGCTCACAGGTATGGATATCGACGCTGGCGTTGTTGTCGCCGCCGGCGACGTCCAGAACCTGCTCATGTAGTTCACCGCCTGCGTACCAGCCCTTGATCAACTGAATACGCTGCAGGGGGCTGCCAGGGTATTCGGCAGTGCCGTTGTCCATGCCGGCGGAAACGAGGAAGCGGGGAGCGCGCCCTGTTGCTGTGGCGGGTGGCAGGTCGCCGCCCATCGGTACACCGCCGGCGTAGCCCTGCGCGACCATGTCGTCAGCGCTGCAGAGATTGTCGGGATAATCCCAGCCACCAAAAAAACGCACTACCGGTCGCGTGCCGCTGGTGGCGTAGGCCTCGCGCCGTTGCATGGCAGCGAACAGGGCATCGCGACTGTTCTCCTCCGCATACAACACCGCCAGCCCGCCGGGGCCGTATTCCAGTTCATCCGGCAAGCCCACGGGAACGCCCTCCCGCGCGCCCATGCCGGCACCGCCGTGGCCAGGGTGATTCTTTTCCATGGTCAATCCGGGCGCGGCGATATGTGTATCGGTGCTGGAGATCAGGCCAAACTTGAAACTGTTGACGCCAAGCTCCTGCTGCTGTTTCAGGCCTTTTTTTAGTGCGTAGCGCAGGAAGTTGGTCTCTGCGGGTGGTGTAGTCACCGGAACCATGTCCTCTCCCAGCAGGGGGGACAACCAGTCGAAAGCGGCAAAGCGGACCTGCCCGGTGTTCTTGCCCCCGAAACGGTCATACCCCATGAGTTCGAAATTGCAGTACTCATCTTCAGACCAGACGGGCAGGCGGCTGTCACATTCCGAGGCGCCCTTGTGCTGCATCACTTCGAAAAGCGTGTTCCAGCGCGCCCGGCGCGTCGCCTCCTCGGCGGTTACCGGGTCTGCAGGTATATCCTTGTTGGTAATGCGCGCGGTTGCAAACATCAGGCCACCCGAGATATTCGAATTGTGCGGAATCACCACCGCATCGCAGCCCGGCTTGCCGGCGACACACTCCTCGTCGAGGTAATCCCACAGTTGCACCTGTGAGGGCGTCTCTATCCAGCTCAGCGCCCGATCCGGAACCTGCGCATTGCGGAAGATCACGTTGTGGTGCAGGTTCTGGCCGGTCTCGGCGCTGGCGGTCCACTCGTAACCCACGAAGCTGGTAAAGCGGCAATCGCTGCTGCGGTCATAGGCGTTTTCGGTGTCCCGCTGTATATCCTGCCAGGTGTCGGCTGCCTCGGCGAAGCAGGTTTCATTGTTGTCCCCGCAGAATCCCCAGCGGGATTTGTAGGCCATGCCCCTCGCCGCGAAGGTAAAGAATGAGAGTTGCGGAATATAGCGGTGAGCGATGCACGCCGGGTGCCAGTAGCCCGGCGACCCCTCGATGGTACACATTCGCATCTCACCCATGAATTCGGAGTGGTCGGTGACCGCGGTAAAATCAAGCGGTCGATCGAGTTTGATCGTACGGGTTGCGTTGCCGTCTTCATCGTAGGGTTGAATGCCAATCGGCTCGCCCCGGGCGAACCGGTAGGCGTCGGCTGGCTTGTTGCGGGTGTCCTGGCTATTGGCGTCGAAAGACCAGGCCGTGTGTACGTGAAAATCGCCAAAATGAGGTCGGCGTTCAGCCGTGTAGTCGCGGCAGGGTTCACGCGCCTCGGTACGCGCAAAAGGCGGTGGCTGGTTTTCTGCTGCGACCAGCCCGGCGGCTTCTGCGATCGCAACCGCTTCCGCCATTTCGCTCGCAGGTGTGGCATCCTCCGGCGGCGTTTGCGCCTGCACGCCGCTCGCGATTGCGAGTAATGCTGTAAGAATCAAGGATTGTTGTGTTGGCATAGTCGGGGTTCTTTTCATTTTATAGTTTCAGGCGCTCACATGTCGTAAGCCCTTGCGTGCAGGTCCGCTCGCCATCGCGACAGCGCAGCGCCAGGTGATGAACGTTGCCAAGCGGTTCCAGTGTGGCAGTCATGGCAGACCCTTTCTTATTCTTGTGAGGCTAGAATAACAGCGCGCGCCGGGGAAAGCATCTGCTGGCCCGATCGGAAATACCCAATCGCGGCTGCTCAGGCTACACTGCGAGCGAATTGTAGCCGTGTAGTGGCGAATCCCGTACGCGGTGCGCACTGATTATCAGGGGGACGATAAAAATGACAAGCGCTAGAAATGCCAGCGACTGAGGCCGCCGCGGCGCCAGCAGGGTTACGGGAAGCTGCCGCCTCGCAGGCGAAATTACAGTACGCCGTAAAAACCGCCCTGAGCCTGACGCTGGCTTACCTGATCCCAATGAGTCTGGGCTGGTCGCTGCCGCAGACTGCAGCGACTACTGTGATGCTTATCGCCGCGACAGGCATGGTGTCTGAATCACTGCAAAAGGGGGTGTTGCGGGTGCTTGGCACCATCCTCGGCGCCATTCTCGGTTTGTCGCTGATCGCGCTCTTCCCGCAGGACCGGATGATCTACCTGCTGGCGGTCTCGTGCACCGTGGCTGTGCTCGTCTACCTCTACAACGCGTACCAGGGCGACAGTACCGTCTTTATGCTGGCGGCGGTGGTCACCCTGATGGTATTCAACGGCGGGGATGCCGAGGGCGCATTCCTGTACGGTGCAGACAGGGCCTTCATGACGGCCTTCGGGGTGATTGTCTACACGGTGGTCGCCAGTATGTTGTGGCCAGTGAAGGCCGCGGACAATACGCGCAGCCTCGCGGCAGGCATGGCCACCGGTTACCACAACGCGTTTCAACGCCTCGTGCACCAGGGCGACAGCGCGCAACCGCCATTGGATAAATTCCTGGCCGCATTACTAAATGACAGCCACGCACTGCAGACCCAGTTTGCCACGGTCAGGAACCATGCCGATGGTGTGAGCGACTACCTGCCTGAATGGAATAGCGTGCTCAGTGCCTACCAGGAGATGGAGTTCATCCTGTTGCCCGCGTTGAAACAGGTTTCACCGCACAAGGTGGCGTTTGGCGACTACATCACAAACTACCAGTCTGTGTTACATCAGGTGGAAGCCCAGTTCAGCGCGGTAAGCGCCGCCTGGCAGGGTCAGCGCAGCGCGACACCCATGCAGGTTGTAGATATTGCGTTTGACGTGGAACGCTTGCGGCGGGCAAAACACCTGGAGGTCGCTGCCGTTGCGACGCGTGCAGAACTGTTGCAGGAAATACAGCGCAAATTACTGGGTCTGCTTGCGGCCCTGGATTGCCTGCTGTTCGATCGTGGTCGCTGTGCACCTGCGGCAGCACCACTGGGGAAGCCGGCCTTCATCTGGCTGGATCTTGAAACGCTGAAGACCGCGGTACGCGCCTTTGTTACCTTCTGGATTGCCACTGCGATCTGGATACACTTCAACCCCCCCGGGGGCTTTATGTTTGTCACGCTGTGTACGGTACTGATTCCACTGGCCTCCTACACGCCCGTTACACCCAAGCTGCTGTCTATGCTGCTTACGCTGGGTTTCCTGTTCGCGCTGCCCGCGTATGTGTTCCTGTTGCCACAAATGACGCACTGGCTGGAGCTCTCCGCGTTCCTGTTCGCCTATGCGTTCGTCGGTTTTTATGTCTTCCAGGGCCCCGTCTCCATTTTCTTTCTATTGGGACTATTCACGCTGGGCATCCAGAACACCATGAACTACCACGTGGACGCCATTCTGCTGAGTATCCTGATGTTTTATATGGTGTGTGCAACGTTGATTATCTCAATGCACTTTCCGTTTTCCAGTAAACCCGAACACCTCTACACCAGCCTTGTCCGACGCTTCTTCCGACTCTGCGCGAGGTGGCTGCGCGAAGATTCTCGGTCGGGGAATTCGGCTGGTGCGGTGCCGCGGGCCTTCATCAATCGTGGTGCGGCACTGCTCGCAAAAATGGCGACCTGGGGCCCAAAGATTGATGCCTCGTTATTCACTGGGGATGGCCAGCGACAGATGACTGAATTCAACGGCAGCTGCGAACTGTTGTTCGCGCAGCTGCAGGTCCTCGCCCTGCGCCACCGCGAATTCGATAGGAATCCATTGATTGCCGCAGCCAGGCGCAGGAGTAACGGCAACCTGCTGGCAGATATCTGCGACAATCTGGCGGGCTATGGGCCAGCGCCGGCACTCGATCAGTTGCAGGGGCGTTTGACAAATATTGAGGAGCGTCTGGATGAACTGCTGGGCGACGATTATCTGGACAGGTATGATCCCCATGAACTGGCGCAATTTTATGTCTACCTGAACCTGCAGGCGTCGATTTTTCACGGCCTGGTCGACTGCAGGGCGGCACAGCAGGCGCTTGACTGGCAGCGCATGGGGGAAACGCGATTTTAGTCTTACCTTTTTTGCAGCGCATGAGAGTCACTGTTCAGGGCGGCGGTATCCTGGCGGTGCTGATCGTGCTTGTGGCCGGCTGTACGACGGTGGGGCCGAACTTCACGCCGCCCGCTGAACCGCAATTGCCCACACAGTGGAGCGCAGAGGAAGTCGCCAGCGAAACCCGGGAAATTGGTGCGTGGTGGGAGTTGTTCAATGACCCGGTGCTGAGCCGGCTGATTGAGCAGGGTGCACAGCAAAACCTCGCGATCGCCGCAGCCGGCCTGCGCATTGTGCAGGCACGAGCCGCGCTGGGCATTAGTGACGCGCTGGTTTTCCCGCAACAACAGCAGGTGAACGGAAATTTCAGCGGGCTGTACCGCAACGAGGACTGGTTCAAGTCCGCGGGTGCCAGCCTGGATGTAGGCTGGGAAATGGATATCTGGGGCAAGTATGCCCGGGGCATTGAAAGCAGCGAGGCCAGTTTGTACGCCTCCATCGCCTCCTATCACGATGTGCTGGTCAGCATCAGCGCGGAAATTGCGCGCAACTATATCAACTACCGTACCGCCGAGGAGCGCATGTACCTCTCCCGGCAGAATATTGCGATCCAGCAGCGTGTCGTGGAAATGACCCAGGTGCAGTTCGATGCCGGCAATGTGTCGGAACTGGACGTACAGCAGGCCAAGGCACAGTTGTACGGTACCCAGTCGGCGCTGCCAGCACTGAATCTGGCAAGGTTGCAGGCGCGTAACGCGATCGCGGTGCTGCTGGGGACTATCCCCGAGGAGATAGAGCCGCTGCTGCATATGGCCAGCGATCGTAAAATTCCTGATCTCGACAAGCGGATTGGGGAAACAACGGGCTCCGGTGACACCGCTGCCAATTACGAGAAATACTCCGTGATTCCGCGAGCGCCGGAACCGAGGAACCCGGTGGCTGCGCAGGTGGTTATGCGTCGTCCCGATTTGCAGGTTGCCGAACTACAGGCTCGCGCGCAGAGCGCCCGGATAGGCCTGGCCGAGGCGGACCTCTACCCACAGTTCTTCCTGTTCGGCTCCGTCGGTGTCAGCCAGACTGTCAGGTCCAGCAACAGCTTCGACCTGTCCGATTCGGTCACTGCAACCGTCGGACCGGGGCTGAGCTGGAACATTTTCCAGTATGGCCGTATCAAGAACCGTGTGCGGGTTGAGGATGCCCTGTTCCAGGAGAGCCTGGCCAATTACAACCAGAGTGTGCTGGACGCGGTTCGCGAAGTGTCCGATTCGCTGGAAGGTTATTACAATAATGTGGAGAAAAGTAAATTCGATTTCGGCGCCGTCGAGGCCTCCATCCGCGCGTTCAATATCTCCTTCAACCAGTACAATAACGGGCTGGTGAGTTACGAGCGCCTCCTGAGTACCGTCGAGACAATGACCCTGCGGGAGGACGCCTACGCCCAGACGCGCGGCAATATTGCCAACCAGGTTGTCAGCCTGTACAAGGCACTGGGGGGCGGCTGGGAGCCCTTTGAGGGCCAGCCGGTGGTAAGCCCCGAAACAGTGAAGCAGATGGAGTCGCGCACAGACTGGGGCGACTACCTGGAGCCGCAGGTACTGAGCGGGGAAGATCGCAGTGAATAAGGTGCCGCATGAACTGGCGCTGGGCGATGTCTACCTGTCGCCGCTGTTGCCGGTGTTCGCCCTTGCGCTATTGGGAGCGTGGATCAGCACGCTGGTCCTCAACAAGTTGCGTGTGAGCCGTTACATCATGTTCCCCTCCACCACCTTTCTGGCGCTCATGTTGCTGTACCTGTTGCTGATGAACACTTACTGGATCCGGATATAAGGGAAGCAACCGTGCAATTATTCAAGAAACTTGCATTCGGCTCGGTCAACCTGGCATTGATTGCGCTGGTCGCCTGGTACGCGTACCAGGCGTTCGATGACTACCTGAATAACCCCTGGACAAGAGACGGGCAGGTGCGCGGCCATGTCATCCAGATCGCACCGCGGGTGTCCGGTATGGTGACTCGCATTGCCGTGATCGACAATCAATTTGTGCAGCGGGGGGATCTGTTGTTTGAGATCGACAGGGAACCCTTTGAGATCGCCATCGCACAAGCCGAGGCGAACCTGGAGCGGGCGCGCATCAGTTCCAAGGCAGCCCGGATTGAGTACGATCGCCTGCGGGATATCTTCAAAAAGGATCCTGGTGCGGTGTCGCAGAAAGACCTCAATCGCCGTGAAGCCAACTACCTGGAATCCCTGAGCCAGATTGATGTAGTGACCGAGACCCTGCGTGGGGCGAAGCTGAATCTCGGCTATACACAGATTCACGCCCCCGTGGATGGCTATGTATCCAACGTGGATTTCCAGATCGGTACCCAGGCTGTCGCCAATAGCCCAATTCTGGCGCTGGTCGACAGCAATAGTTTCTGGGTGTTCGGCTACTTCCGCGAAAGCCAGATCGGCAAGTTCAGTATCGGCGACGCGGCGCGGGTTACCCTGATGGCCTACCCCGATTCCCCGCTGCAGGGCCGGGTGGAATCGCTGGGCTGGGGTATTGCGCCGTCTGACGGCAATACCGGGTTCAACCTGCTGCCCAGTATCAAGCCGGTGTTCCAGTGGATACGGCTGGCGCAGCGCATACCGGTGCGTATCAAGCTGGAGCATATTCCCGAAGGTGTGGAACTGCGTTTCGGACTAACCGCCTCCGTCATGGTAATGGCGAAAGAACCGTGACCGGAACCCGAACAGGAGCTTGATGTGCGCAGAATCCATTCACACAACAACTTTTATTTTTTTACTGCAAGCCTGGTCATTCTGTTGCTGGCCTCGGCCTTTGTGAGTTCTACCCCGGCGGGGGAGGGCCATCTCTTGCTGCAGGTCCTTATGTTCGCCACGGAACTTGTCGCCTATTTCAGCCTCAACCTGTCGAGGCGCTGGCGAATTTTCGTCGGCGTGATGCTGCTATCCCTGATGGCGAGTACGGTGATGCGCGAATTCACGGACTGGTCCGCGCAGCCGCTTATCGGTCTGGGCGCGAGCCTGGTTTTCTACTGCGGAATGGCCTACGCCGCAGCACGCCAGGTACTGTTCTCAGGCGATATTGAGCCCAACACGATTGTAGGGACCGTTGCCGTCTATCTTCTTCTGGGACTTATCTGGACCGTGCTGTATCTTATGGCCTTGGAGGTCTGGCCGACCGGAATCAATGGTATAGCGTACCAGGACTGGCATGACAATTTCGGAATAACGACCTATTTCAGTTATGTGACGCTGTCCACGCTGGGCTATGGCGATATCACTGCGGCGCTGCCGGTCACCCGCACGCTGGCCTTTCTGGAGGCGATTACCGGTACCTTCTATATGGCGGTTGTCGTCGCCAGCATGATAGGCAGAGTCAGTAAGAGTTCCAGTTAAATAACAATG
>JAGRIK010000296.1 GCA_020443325.1 Halioglobus sp. | reverse complement strand
CATCATCGGGGATGGCAAGCTGGAGGCCTTCAAAACCAATCGCTATACCAGCTTCAGCCAGGGCGACGGCCAGCGCTTCGAGGCCGGCAAGATCGGCCTCGCTGACCTGCGTGACATCGCCGCCAACAATCACGAACCGGTTAAGGCAAGCGGCAAGCAGGAATGGGTCGAAAGCCTGCTGAATGATTATATGTTTTCATAACGGGCGCAGGTGAGCTAGTGCGGCGCGTGTGCCATCGCGTCACGCGCCAGCGCTGTAATGTCATCCCAGCGATGATTCTCCACCAGCTCCGCCGTGACCATCCAGGAACCGCCGCAGCACACGACATTCGGTAACGCCAGGAACTCCCTGAAGTTGGACGGGCTCAAGCCCCCCGTGGGACAGAATTTTACCTCCGGAAATGGGCCTGCCAGCGATTTGAGCAGGTTCAACCCACCCACCGCGACTGCGGGAAAGAGCTTGAAGCAGCTATAACCCTCATCCAAACCCTGCATCACTTCGGAGGCTGTCGCAATGCCCGGCAGGAAATCAATTTTGGCTTCGCGAGCCGCGCGTAACAAACGTGGCGTAGCGCCCGGGCTGACCACCATGGAGGCACCCGCTTCCACCGCGCGCTGTAATTCGTCGGGATTTGTCACTGTACCGGCCGCCACTATCATGTCGGGCACCTGTGCCGACACCTCACGAATGCTCTCGAGCGCGGCGGGCGTGCGCAGCGTTATCTCCACGGCCTTCATGCCTCCGCGACCCAGGGCCTCTACCAGCGCGACGGTGCTTTTCGTATCAATAGCCGTAATTACCGGCAAGACCCTGCAGGCGGCCAAGGTAGTGATAATCATGGGGAAACCCTCAATAAGATGCGTTTAGACGATGGCTTTGGTGAGGTTCAGGCGATCCCGGCTTTTTGACGTCCGGTTACGCGCCGCCTCAACAGCCTCCGCTTCCGTTGCCTCAAGAATACTCTCGATCACCGTCATCAGATGTGAACGCATGGCCTGGCGCGCGGCGGCAGCGTCGTGCGCTTTAAGCGCATTGTAGATGTCCCGGTGTTGCTCAACCGAGGGTTTCAAACCAGAGTTGCGCGCCTTCTGCAGGGTGGATGCCGTCAACGCGGAGCTCTCCCGCATTCCCCACAGGCTTTCAATCGTCGCAAGAATGGCGCTGTTGTTGGTTGCCTGGGCGATAATCATATGGAACTTCTTGTCGGCGACCTCATGGCTGTCGATACCATGAGCGTTCTCCTCCACCATTTCATCCAGGGATTCTGCCAGCTGCGCCAACTGTTCATCGGTAATCATCGTAGCCGCCAGCGCGACTGCTTCACCCTCGAACAGGGCCCTGGCCTCGGTAAGCTCAAAGGGACCCACATCCTGGTCAGAAAAGCGGCTCCGGCCTTTTTTGTAGTCCAGCACATACACGCCAGAGCCCATCCGGACTTCGACATAGTGCTCAAGCTCCAGCGCGATCACTGCCTCGCGGATGGTCGGCCGGCTCACGCCCAACATCGTCGCAAGCTCCCGCTCCGCGGGCAGCCGCATACCGGGTTCGTATTTTTCCCGCTCAATCAAACCAAGCAGCTTTTCAGCGACCTGCTGGTAAAGGCGCGGCTCGCGCGTGTGTCGCTCAGTGCTCCTGGGTGATTTCACTTTGCCTTTCATACTTAACCTTACCTCGGCACCGACTAGTCGCTGTACTGCAACGCTTTCACAACCCCGCGAATCTCAGCCAGGCCCTTCAGCCGGCCAATACAGGAGTAGCCCGGATTAACCGACTTGGAGACATCATCCAGAATCTGGTGGCCATGATCGGGGCGGATAAAAATTTCATTCCCCTCATCGCCCTCTGCTTTTCGCCGCCGCTCCTCAGCCAGCAGGGCGGCGATGACGCCAACGATATCGACGTCACTGTTCAGGTGGCTGGCCTCATAAAAAGAACGCTGCTCATCGGTATCGCGAATCACGCCACGCAAATGTGAGAAATGGATACGCGACGCAAACGTCCTCGCCATCTCGGGCAGATTGTTATCCGGACGGCTGCCATAAGTACCGGCACACAGGGTGATGCCATTGGCGGGGCTGGGCAAACGATTGAACAGGATCTCCAGATCGGCAGCGGTACAGATAATTCTCGGCAAACCGAGCATATCCCGGGGCGGATCGTCGGGGTGAATCGCCAGTTTCACTCCCAGCGTTTCCGCGACGGGCAAGACGCACTCGAGGAATTTGAACAAGTTGTTTCTCAGGGTATCGGCGTCGATATCCCGGTATTTTGCGAGCGTCGTGCGAAACGTTTCGAGACCGTAGGCATCGGTCATCTTGCCGGGCAAACCGGCAATGATATTGTTCGTCAGCAGTTTCAGCTCTTCTTCCGACATTTGCTCGAAGATGCCCCGCGCTGCAGCGATCTCCTGCGCTGAATAGTCCTGCTCCGCGCCCTCCCTCTGCAGAATGAACAAATCGAATACCGCAAATTTTTGCTGGTCAAAACGCAGCGCATAACCACCGCTCGGCAACTGGTACTTCAGGTCTGTTCGCGTCCAATCGATCACCGGCATAAAGTTGTAACAGATGGTTTTAATGCCGCAGGCCGCCAGGTTTTCCATCGTGGCAATCCAGTTATCGATATAACGCTGGCAACCTTCCCGCGCCAGCTTGATATCCTCGTGGACGGGAATACTCTCCACCACCGACCAGACCAGCGGCGAACGCCCTGGCTCACAAATTTCGATCAGCGCCTGGTGTTCGCGAATCGCCGCGATCGGCCAGGCGTCACCGATAGGAATATGGTGCAGTGCACTCACGATATCCGTGGCGTCGGTCTGCCGTATATCGTTAATCGTCACCGGATCACTCGGGCCGAACCATCGCCATGACTCACGCATTGGCCATCGTCCCCAAGTTCACTGAATCTGTCGTTGTCATGGTTTGTGCTTCTCCCCTGTGATGTTTACCGAATTCACAATTTGTACGCTTTCCTGGCGAGGTTATACGTTAGATCAACCGCAAGCTCCCCCGCCTCCTCAATATCCAGCCGGTGGTCACACACCAGTTCCGCCAGCCAGTTGCAGTCCATGCGGCGGGCGACATCGTGGCGGGCGGGGATGGACAGGAACGCGCGGGTGTCGTCGTTGAAACCCACGGTGTTATAAAATCCCGCGCTCTCCGTCACCTGTTGCCGGAACCGGCGCATGCCTTCAGGACTGTCGTGAAACCACCACGGCGGCCCCAGGCGCAAACAGGGGTAATGGCCCGCCAACGGCGCCAGTTCCCGACTGTAAGCCGTTTCATCCAGCGTAAACAGGATCAGGGTCAGGTCCGGGCTGTTGCCGAATTTATCAAGCAGGGGCTTGAGTTGCGCAACATAAGACGTTTGCATGGGTATATCGGCGCCCTTATCGCGACCAAACTGCGCAAACACACTCGCGTTGTGATTGCGCGATGAGCCGGGATGCAGTTGCATCACCAGTCCGTCCTCGATACTCATGCGCGCCATTTCAGTCAGCATCTGGGCACGGAACAGTTCAGCCTGCTCCGGGCTTGCCTGACCGCTGATGGCGAGCGCAAACAGGGCTTCCACCTCCGCGAGAGGCAGGTCGGCGGTGCGCGCCGTGGGGTGCCCGTGATCCGTTGAGGTTACGCCAGTCGATTTAAAGAACGCGCGGCGCTTGCGATGGGCCTGCAGGTAGCCGGCAAAGGTAGTGGTATCCTCCCCCGTCAACTCGCCAAAATAACGAACCGCCTCGACAAAGCCTTCAAACTCGGGATCGATCACCGGGTCCGGTCGATAGGCAGAGATCACACGGCCCTGCCATCCACTCTCGGCAATGGCTTTATGGTGAGCGAGGTCACTGAGGGGCGACTCAGTGGTTGAAAGCAGTTCAATGTTAAATCGCTCAAACAGTGCCCGCGGCCGGAAGGCCTCCGTGGCCAGGGCCGCATTGATCGTATAGTAATAGTGATCGGCATTGCCGGCGCACAATACTTCATCAAAATCGAATACCTGAACGAACACGGTATCGAGCCACATACGCGAAGGCGTGCCGCGAAACAGGTGGTAGTTGCTGGCAAACCGGTGCCAGATCTTGCGCCCGTCCTGCTCGACAGGCATACCGTCAGCGCGGGCTATCCCCAGGTCTTCCAACGCGATGCCCTGGCTGTACAACAGCCGGAATACATAGTGGTCCGGCTTGATCAGCAGGTCAGAGGCATTCTCAAACGCCGCGTTCGAGGAAAACCAGGCAGGATCGGTATGCCCGTGAGGGCTGATAATGGGAAGGCCTTTCACCTGTTCATAGAGCCCCCGCGCCACGCTGCGCTGCCGCTCATCAGGCGTAAACAACCTGTCGGGGTGCAAAACCAGTTTTCTTGGCATCAATGCGTTAATCCTTGTGGAGGCCCTACTCTCAGGCGCCCGAGCTGCAATATTGGCCTGACCATTTAAGCGGACATTCAGCCTTTGTTCGTCTAGAATACCGGAATCCCGGCATTATATTCGACCAAATATTGGTAAGTCCAAATTCCTTGTTCAATTTCACCCGCAATT
>JAGRIK010000295.1 GCA_020443325.1 Halioglobus sp. | reverse complement strand
TTCCCGCTACCTGGCCCGAAATCCCCCAAAGATGCGCTAATTAGCTGAAATCACAACGTTTTTTCGCTCGTGCTCGCTTGACACATTCTCGATCGCAGACCTATAGTGTCGAAAAGTGGAAGGATGTGGGGTTTTTTGGCTTTTTGTGGGTAAAAAGTCAAATCTGAGTGGGGAAAGCCAGCGTGTTTCGCGGAGTACAGCACATAAATATGGACGCCAAGGGGCGATTGGCCATGCCAACGCGCCAGCGCGAGCCATTGCGTGCGCAATCCGAGGGCCAGGTGGTTGTAACTATCGATACTCAAGTGACCTGCCTTGTGATTTACCCGCTGCCCGAGTGGGAGCGTATCGAGAAAGAAATCCAGAACTTACCAGCACTCAAACCGGCGGTAAAACGCTTTCAGCGACTGATGCTGGGCTATGCCACCGATCTTGAGCTGGACGGCAGTGGCCGTTTATTGCTGCCGCAATCCCTGCGTGACTATGCGCAGCTTGATAAAGCAGTAGTGCTGGTCGGCCAGGGGAAAAAATTGGAGTTGTGGTCAGAGGAGCTTTGGCTGGCCGAACGAGACCAGGCGCTGCGGGATTCCGGTCCCGAGGCTGAATTGCCCGATGAACTGATGTCGCTCACGCTCTAGGTGGTCGCTATGCATCAAACTGTTCTGTTGCGCGAGGCTGTCGAAGCCTTGGTAACTCAACCGGGAGGTTTCTATGTTGACGGCACCTTCGGTCGGGGTGGACACAGTCGCTACCTGTTGCAGAGCCTGAATGATGAAGGCCGCGTGCTGGGCGTGGATAAGGATCTTGCCGCCCAGGCGGTGGCACAAGAGTTGGCAGAGAGTGAACCCCGTTTTGAGTTTTTCCACGGGTCGTTCGCTCAGCTTCCCCATCAACTGCGTGGGATGGGGATCGACGCAGTTGATGGCATTTTATTGGATCTGGGTGTGTCCAGCCCGCAGCTTGATGAAAGTGATCGCGGTTTCAGCTTTATGCACGACGGCCCTCTGGATATGCGGATGGACACCAGCAGCGGGGAAACCGCGGCGCAATGGCTGTCCTACGCAGATCTGCAGGATATTGCCGGCGTGTTGAAGGAGTACGGTGAGGAGCGTTTCTCGCGCCGTATTGCCGCCGCAATTATCGCCGCGCGTGAGGAGTCCCCCATCGAGACCACGGGCCGGTTAGCCCAGGTGGTCAAGGAAGCGCACCCGCGCTGGGAAAAACACAAGCATCCTGCCACCCGTTCTTTTCAGGCGATTCGTATCAAAGTGAACCGCGAGCTGGAGGATCTACAGCTGTTCCTGTCCGTCGCGCTGGATTTACTGCGCGTTGGCGGTCGCCTGGTGGTGATCAGTTTTCACTCCCTGGAGGATCGCCTGGTCAAGCGTTACATGCGCGATATGGCGCGCGGGGATTCATTGCCGCGCGGTGTGCCGGTGACTGAGAGCGCGCTCAACCGGCGCATGCGGGTGGTGGGAAAAGCGGTTCGGGCAAGTAGCGAAGAGGTCGCGGGAAATGTGCGTGCGCGCAGTGCGGTAATGCGTGTTGCGGAAAAAATAAGTTAAACCGGTGATTGGGTAATTAACGTGGCTGACAGCAGTGTGATAAGCGCAAGCGCGAGACAGGGCGAGCAGGGGGGCGGTCGGCAGCTGTTCTTCTGCAATGCTGTGCTGCTCGTGTTGGTGCTGGGGTCTGCGTTTGCCGCGATCTACTCCACCCATGCCTGCCGCGCCCTCTACACGAAGCTGCAGGCACTGGAATCTTCCCAGTGGTATTTACATGAGGATTACGGTCGCCTGGTGCTCGAGCAGAGCACCTGGGCGTCGCATTACCGGGTGGAGAAAGTGGCGCGCGGGGACCTGGGCATGACGGCGCCTGACCTGGCGCAGTACAAGGTTGTTCCTCAATGAGGGGGGCCAGCAGCCGGCGCCTGAAGGGCGAGAGCAACCAGCCACTGTCGATGTGGCGTTTCCACGCAGTCGTTGGCGTACTCTGTGTGATGCTGGCCCTGTTGTTGTGGCGGGTGTTGTCACTGCAGATACTCGACTTGGAGCACGGCTACGAATTCCTGCAGGGCCAGGGCGCCAAGCGCTCGTTGCGCACCTCGGAAATACCGGCTTATCGCGGGGTGATCACGGACCGACGCGGCGAGCCGTTGGCAGTGAGCACCCCCGTGGTCTCCATCTGGGCTAACCCACAGTTGCTCCGGGACTCCTCGCGTTTGGAGGAACTGGCGCAGGCACTGGATATGAAGCTGCCGGAACTGCAGGAAAAATTGTCGCGTTACGAGGGCAAGCAGTTCATGTATCTGTTGCGTCACCAGATACCGGCACACGCACGAACAATCCTGGACAAAAAGATACCGGGTGTTTTCAGCGAGCGGGAGTATCGTCGCTTTTACCCCGCCGGTGAGGTTGCCGCGCAACTGGTCGGCTTCACCAACGTCGATGGCGAGGGGATTGCCGGCCTGGAGCTGACCTACAACGATTGGCTCGAAGGCAAGCCTGGCAAGAAAAAGTATATCAAGGATCTGCACGGCGAAATGGTGCGCGATATCGGTGTGCTGCAGCCGGCAGAGCCCGGCAAGGATCTGCGGCTGAGTATTGATCTGCGCCTGCAGTATGTGCAACACCGCGAGTTGCAGCGTGCGGTGACCGCGCTGGGGGCTGAATCCGGTACCGTCGTCACGCTGGACAGTCATACCGGCGAAGTACTGGCCATGGTCAACTACCCGGTGTACAACCCGAACGGGCAGAAGTCTGGCAGCCCCGACGGCATGCGTAATCGCGCGATCACCGATGTCTATGAGCCCGGGTCCACCATGAAATCCCTGACCCTGGTTGCAGCGCTCGAAAGCGGCCGGTTCACCCCCGAGACGATGATAGACACCTCGCCCGGGCGGATCCGTGTGGGCCCCAAAGTCTATCCCGATCCGCGCAACTACGGCCTTATCAGCGTGACGCGGGTGTTGCAGAAGTCGAGTCAGGTGGGCGTCACCAAGATCGCGCTGGACCTCGGTCACGAGCCTATATGGGAAGTGTTTCACCGCTTTGGCATCGGGGAGCCGCCCGGTACAGGGTTCCCCGGTGAAAGCGCTGGTGATTTGCCCAATCGGCCGCGCTGGTATGCGACAGAGAAAGTCTCGCTCGCGTTCGGATACGGGATCACCGCAACACCATTGCAGCTCGCCAGTGCCTACTCTGTATTTGCCAATGGCGGTGTGCAACAGCGGGTTTCGCTGTTGGCTGTGGAGGGAGAGGTGCCGGAGGGCAAGCGGGTGATTGCTCCCGAGACGGCTGCAAAACTCATGGCGATGCTCCATGCGGTCACCAATGAAGACGGTACGGCGCGCAAGGCGCGGGTCGCAGGTTACGAGGTCGGCGGCAAGACGGGTACCGTGCACAAAGTGGGTCCGGGTGGTTATGAGAAGAACAAGTACGTCGCCCTGTTTGCGGGCATCGCGCCCGTTGATAACCCGCGCATCGTCACTGTGGTCGTAATCAATGATCCCAAGGGAGCGCTTTACGGCGGTGGCGCTGTAGCGGCACCTGTTTTCTCGGAAATGACCAGTGCAACGCTGCGGCTGTTGAATGTGCCGCCTTCGGCAATCAGCACGGTGGACGCAACTGCCGCGGCCGCAGCAGGTGATAGAACATGATGTCGGTCGGGCAACCGTTTTCGGCAGAGCCGATGCCTTTGCCGCAACTGCTGGGCAGCGACAATGGCGCTTTTGCCGACATCATGATCAGCGGCGTGCAACTGGATAGCCGCAAGGTGCGGCCCGGGGACCTGTTCCTGGCATTGCCGGGAGAGCTTCACGACGGCCGCCAGTTTATCGAGCAGGCGGTCGCAAACGGCGCGGCCGCAGTAGTGGCCGAGGCGCCGGTTGCGGGCTTTGTCGACGCCATTCCGGTGCCACTGGTGGAGTTGCCGGAGCTGCATTTTGAGGCCGGTTTACTCGCGGCCCGCTTCTACCGCAAGCCCAGTCACTCGATGCATGTGACGGGGGTCACCGGCACCAATGGCAAAACAACGACAAGTCGGATAATGGCCCAGCTGACGCGTGCGCTGGGCAAACCGTGCGGCGTGATCGGGACTCTGGGCGCTACGCTTGGGGACGACGTCGCCGCGGCGAGCAACACCACACCCGATGCGCTGTCACTGCAGCGACAACTGGCCGAGTGGCTCGCGCAGGGCGTCGTTGCTGTCAGTATGGAAGTGTCCTCACACGCGCTCGAACAGGGCCGGGTGACGGGTGTGGAATTCACCACCGCGATCTTCACCAACCTGTCACATGATCACCTGGATTACCACGGCACCATGGATGCCTACGGGCGTGCCAAGCTGCGCCTGTTCGCCAGTGAAGGCCTGCAATATGCGGTGATCAATGCCGATGACCCCTTTGTCGACAGCGTCCGCTCAGCCGTGACTGCGGGCGCGCAGATTATTACCTATTCGGTGCGCGGTGCGGCCGCAGACCTGCGCATAGAGAATGCCCACTTTCAGGCAGACGGCGTGCGTGCAGAGCTGCACAGCCCCTGGGGAGTGGCGGAGTTTTTCAGCCCGATGCCGGGAGATTTCAATCTCGCAAACGTGGCGGCAGCAGTTGCATCACTGGTTCTCGCTGGCGAGGAATTACCAGCGGTGCTCGCTGCGGTAGCCCGGTTGCAGCCGGTTCCGGGGCGGATGGCGCTGGTACCCAATACACTCGATCTGCAGGTGATAGTGGATTACGCGCACACGCCCCACGCGCTGGAGCAGGTGCTGATGGCGCTGCGCCCGCATGTGCGCGGTTCACTTGTTACCGTGTTTGGTTGCGGTGGCGACAGGGATCGCGAGAAGCGGCAGGTCATGGGACGTGTTGCCTGTTCGCTGTCAGACCGTGTGGTTGTCACCAGCGATAACCCGCGCAGCGAGGAGCCGCTGCACATTATGCGCGACATCGAGTCCGGGTGCACGGGTGATTACAGCCTGGTGGTTGATCGCGCAGAGGCCATAGCGGCTGCTGTCGCGGCAGCTGGTCCGGGAGACTGCGTGGTGATTGCGGGTAAAGGCCACGAGGATTATCAACTGGTTGATGGCGCTCGCCTGCCCTTCAGTGATGAAGCGCACGCGCGGGCGGCCCTCGCCGGGAGGGCGGTATCGTGATGCGCCCGATGACGTTGTCAGAGCTGCAGGAGCCACTGGCCGGAAAACTGTACGGTGATGACCGGTCGTTTTCAGGCGTGTCGACGGACAGTCGCACCGTGCGCGCCGGCGATTTGTTCGTGGCCTTGCAGGGTGAGCACTTTGACGGCCATGACTATGTGTTGCAGGTGCAGGGCGAAGGGGCAGTAGCGGCGCTGGTAACGGCGCCCGTGGCCGGCTCCCTGTCGCAGTTACAGGTTGACGATACGCAGCGGGCGCTGGGGCGCCTGGGTGCGTTTAATCGGCATCTGTTTGGCGGCCCGCTGGTTGCTATTACGGGCAGCAGCGGCAAAACGACTGTGAAGAATATGGTGCACGCGGTGCTGGCGCGGCGCGGCGATACGCTGGCTACTGAGGGGAACTACAACAACGAGATCGGTGTGCCGCTGACGTTGCTGCGGCTGCGGCCGGAACATGAGTTCGCCGTGGTGGAAATGGGCGCGGCCAAAGCGGGTGATATCGACTGGTTGTGTGAACTGGCGCGGCCCACTGTCGCGCTATTGCTCAACGCGATGCCTGCGCATCTGGAGGGCTTCGGCAGTGTCGAGGGCGTGGCGGCCGCCAAGGGAGAGATCTACGATCGGCTGGGCGCCGGCGATATCGCCATCATTAACGCTGACCAGCCGTGGGCCAGGCAGTGGCGCAAGCGTGCAGGGGCTGCCACTGTGCTCGATTTTGGCCTGCAGCAACCGGCGGCTATCAGCGCCAGGGGCGTGCAAAGCCGCGGTATAGACGGCGTGAGTTTTACGGTATCCACGCCCACTGGCGATATGGCAATGCGCCTGAAACTGCCTGGGGTGCACAACGTGGCCAATGCGCTGGCGGCGGTTGCAGTGGGGCTTGCCTGTGATATTTCCCTGACAGAAATCCGCGACGGACTGGAATCGCTGCAGCCCGTGAGTGGTCGCCTGCGTTCACTGCGCTCACCAGCGGGCGCTGTGGTGATCGACGATTGCTACAACGCCAATCCCGGTTCGGTGCGCGCCGCGATTGACATGCTGGCGAGCTGCTCCGGCCGTCGCACCCTCGTGTTGGGTGCGATGCTCGAGCTGGGAGAGAACAGCGGCGACCTCCACCGGGAAATTGGCGCCTATGCACAGGAAGCCGGTATCGATCAGTTGTGGGGCGTAGGCCCGCAGCTGGAGAATTGTGTGAAGGCTTTTGGTGCCAACGGACGCTATTTTACGGACCGGGCAGAGGCCCTGGGCGCATTGGAGGGGCAGTTCGGTGAAGGCGATACCGTCCTGATCAAGGGTTCACGCAGTGCGGGCATGGAGCAGTTGTTGTTCGCGTTGCTGCCCGAGCTGACGACGGGGGAGCACTGATCATGCTGATGCTGCTGGCAGAATACCTCACCCAGTACGAGAGCGTGTTTCGCGTATTCCAGTATCTGACGCTGCGCGGAATTCTTGCGGCGGGTACCGCTCTCCTGATCTCCCTGATGGTGGGCCCGGTGATGATACGCCGGCTGAAGTTTTACCAGATGGGCCAGTCCGTGCGCGACGATGGTCCGCAGAGCCACCTGAGCAAGGCGGGTACGCCGACGATGGGCGGCGCCCTGATTCTGGTGGCCATCGCGGTGTCCTGCCTCTTGTGGGGCGATCTGCGCAACCCCTACCTGTGGGTGGCGTTGCTGGTGACGGCGGCATTCGGCGCGGTTGGCTGGGTCGATGATTACCGCAAGGTCGTCGAGAAAAACTCGCGCGGTCTGCCCGCGCGCTGGAAATATTTGTGGCAGTCCCTGATCGGGTTGGCCGCGGCGCTTTATCTGTTCCTGGGGTTTGATACGCCCGCCACGACCGAGCTATACATTCCGTTCTTCAAGGATTTCGCCTGGAGCATGGGGCCGCTTTTTATTCTGCTGGCGTACTTCGTCATTGTCGGCGCGAGCAATGCGGTAAACCTGACCGACGGCCTGGACGGCCTGGCCATTTTGCCGACAGTGCTGGTCGGTACGGCGCTGGGAATTATTGCCTATCTCACCGGGCGCGTAGATTTTGCGAACTACCTGCATATTCCCTATATCGCTGGCAGCGGGGAGCTGGCGGTGTTCTGCGGCGGTATCGCCGGTGCCGGACTCGGGTTCCTGTGGTTTAACACCTATCCCGCACAGGTGTTTATGGGTGATGTCGGTGCACTGGCGCTCGGCGCCGCGATGGGCACGGTGGCGGTGATTACCCGGCATGAAATCGTATTTTTCATTATGGGCGGCATTTTTGTGCTGGAAACCGTGTCGGTGATTGTCCAGGTGGCGTCGTTCAAGATGACCGGCAAGCGGGTCTTCCGCATGGCGCCGATCCACCACCATTTCGAATTGAAAGGCTGGCCGGAGCCGCGCGTGATTGTGCGGTTCTGGATTATCACGGTGATGCTGGTCCTGTTCGGGCTGGCAACGTTGAAGTTGCGCTAGGTGAGAATGAAAGTGGCCTCGCAAAAGATAGCTGACAGTGAGTACCGGGTAGTGGTCGGTTTAGGCGCCACTGGCCTGTCCTGCGCGCGTTTTTTGCAGCAGCGCGGCCTGGCCTTTGCGGTTGTGGACACGCGTGAGCAGCCGCCCGGGCTCGCTGAATTTCGCCGCGAGATGCCAGGCGTTGAGGTGTATACCGGGCAGTACCCGCAGGAAATCATCACCGCTGCCGTCGAGCTGATCGTCAGTCCTGGCATTGCGATGGATGCAGGTATTGTTGTGGACGCGATCGCCGCCGGGGTAGATGTCGTTGGTGACATAGACCTGTTTGTGCGCGAGGCGCAGGCGCCGGTAGTGGGCATCACAGGTTCCAATGCGAAGTCCACGGTGACTGAATTGTTGGGCCAGATGGCGCGGGACGCAAACCTGGACGTGGGCGTCGGGGGAAATCTCGGGACGCCCGCGCTGGAGCTTCTGGCACCGGAACGCGAATTGTATGTGCTGGAACTGTCCAGCTTTCAGCTGGAACGCGCGCATCGCCTGGGGCTGGACGTTGCCACTGTGCTGAATGTCAGCGCCGACCACCTTGATCGCCACGGCACGTTAGCGGGTTACCGCACGGCCAAGCATCGCATATTCAACGCCTGCAGGAAGGCGGTTGTGAACCGGGATGACCCGCTCACGGTGCCGTTGCTCAGCGCGGATGTACAGGTTGTGAGCTGGTGCATGGCAGAACCCGAGGCGGGTAGTTTCGGCCTGCGCCAGGAAGACGGTGTGGAGTACCTGAGTCACGGCAACGACCTGTTGATGCCTACAGCGGATTTGAATCTTGCGGGGCGCCACAACGTGGCCAACTCGCTTGCAGCACTAGCGTTAGGCTACTGCGCCGGGCTGCCAGTGGACAGCATGCTGTCTACGCTGCGCACCTTCCGGGGTCTGCCGCACCGCTGTGAACGGGTTGCTGACATCGACGGCGTGCGCTATGTCAACGATTCCAAGGGTACGAATGTCGGCGCGACTGAAGCGGCCCTCGGTGGCCTCGGCGGCGACCGCAATGTCCTGCTGATTGCCGGTGGCCAGGGTAAGGGCGCGGATTTTAGCCAGCTGCAGAACGCCGTTGCGCGCCACTGCAAGCTCCTTTTACTGTTGGGTGAGGACGCACCACTACTGGCACAGGCGCTGTCCGCGTCTGCACCGGTACAGATGGTGTCCTCGCTGGATGAGGCCGTGGCCGCAGCAGCGGAGCAAGCTGAAAGCGGCGATGTGGTGCTGCTGTCCCCGGCCTGTGCCAGTTTCGATATGTTCAGTGGCTACGTCGAGCGCGGTAATACGTTTGCCGCTTGCGTCAGGCAGCTGGCGGAGGTGCGGCAGTGAAGATAACCGCACGGCAGTTCCCGTCGATTGGTGCCCCCGATACAACACTGGCCGTGTTGGGGCTGGCGCTGTTACTGGTGGGCCTGGTGGCGATTACATCCGCCTCGATTGAGTATGCGGAGTGGCATTTCCAGAACGCGTGGTATCACAGCCAGCGACATACCGTGTACCTGCTTGCCGGTATTGTTGCGGCCGCCGCGACCTACCGCGTCAAGACAGAGTTCTGGCAGTCCAGTGGCTGGTGGTGGTTGTTTGCGGCGCTGGCGCTGCTGATTCTGGTGCTGATTCCCGGCGTTGGCCGCGAGGTCAATGGCAGCCAGCGCTGGTTGCCGCTGGGGCCTTTTACCCTGCAGCCCTCGGAGTTTGCCAAGTTCGCAGTGGTTGTGTATCTGGCCGGCTACATGGTGCGTCGCGAGCACGAGGTGCGCAATAAGTGGCAGGGCTTTCTCAAACCCATGACGGTGCTGTTTGCGACCACGCTGTTGCTGATGATCGAGCCTGATTTCGGTGCCACGGTAATTGTGGCTGCGACAGCGTTAGGCATGTTGTTCCTCGCCGGTGTCAAGGTCGGGCACTTCATGGTGGTGGTCCTGGGGGCGCTTGGTGCGATGCTGGTGCTGGTGATATCAGAGCCCTACCGGGTCAAGCGTTTGACCGCCTACACCGATCCCTGGGCCGATCCCTACGACACCGGGTTTCAATTGACGCAATCGCTGATCGCGTTCGGGCGCGGCGAGTGGACAGGCGTCGGGCTTGGCAACAGCGTGCAGAAGCTGTTCTACCTGCCGGAGGCCCACACGGATTTTGTTTTCTCCATCTGGGCCGAGGAAACCGGTTTCGTCGGTGCCGTCGTGGTGATGGCACTTTTTGCAGCGCTGATCGGCAGGATTCTGTGGACGGGCCTGCGGGCGATACGCGCCGACAATGCCTTTGGCGCATACATCTGCTACGGCGTTGCGCTGGTGTTTTCCGGCCAGGCGTTTGTCAACATGGGCGTGAGTTCCGGCCTGTTGCCGACCAAGGGGCTGACGCTGCCTTTTGTGAGTTATGGGGGTACCAGCCTGATCGTGTGCTGTGCGATGTTGGGTCTTGTGCTGCGCATCGATCACGACATCCGGTCGCCGCAAAAGCCAGAGAGGCAAGCGTCATGACCGCGCCGAAACCTCTTGTGCTGATGATGGCGGGTGGAACCGGTGGCCACGTGTATCCCGCACTGGCTGTGGCCACAGAATTGTTGTCGCGCGGCTATCGTGTGGAGTGGGTGGGAACGGCGCGCGGCCTCGAGCATCGCGTGGTGCCGGCCGCTGGTATTGAATTGCACTGTCTGCCGGTACGCGGTGTGCGCGGGAAAAGCATCGTGCATAAATTACTGGCGCTCATTTTCCTGGCGGCCGCATCCCTGAAAGCCCTGTGGCTGGTTTTTCGCCGCGCACCTGGCTGTGTGGTGGGCATGGGTGGCTACGTGGCAGGTCCGGCCGGTGTGGCTGCGTGGCTGCTGCGCAAGCCGCTGCTGATACATGAGCAGAATGCGGTGGCAGGGACAACCAACCGCCTGCTGGCGCCACTGGCGACAAAAATTGTCGCTGGCTTTCCCGGCGCGTTCCGCGACGACATCCCCTTCAGCGTTTTCGGCAATCCAGTGCGTCGCGAGTTGCTGCTGGCGCGGGAGAACAGCCAGTACACATTTCACGGCGAGCGACCGCTGCAACTGCTGGTACTCGGCGGCAGCCTGGGCGCGCAGCCGATCAACGAAGTGGTGCCCGCCGCCGTTCACGCCCTGGTCCAGGCGCGGGGTGCAGTGATTAAAGTACAACACCAGAGCGGTGCCGGGCACGATGCCGGTGTGCGCCAGCAGTACGGGGAATTGCTGGAGCAGGGGACAGTGCAGGTGGCGCCCTTCATTGAGGATATGGCCGCGGCCTATGCGTGGGCCGATCTCGTTTTATGCCGCTGCGGCGCACTGACGATAGCCGAACTGTGCGTTATGGGCCGACCGGCCATTCTGGTGCCACTGCCACATGCGATCGATGATCACCAGACGGCCAATGCCCGCACACTCTCGGACTGCGGTGGCGCCGAGCTGTTGCGACAGTGCGACATGAACACTGAGTCTGTGCTGCATTTACTGCAGGAATTGCACAGCAATCCCGAGCGTTTGTCTGCGATGGCCGCAGCGTCTTTCGCCGCTGCGACACCGGATGCAGCAGCGCGTGTCAGTGACAGCTGCGAGGAGCTGATGTATGCCTGAGAATGGTAACGCTTTTCGTCTGCCTGAGATGCGTCGCATTCGCCGCATCCACATGATCGGTATTGGTGGTTCCGGGATGAGCGGTATCGCCGAGGTGTTGGTGAACCTGGGTTATACGGTTGCCGGTTCAGACCTGCGCAGCAGTGCCGTGACCGCGCGCCTGGCGGCACGGGGTGTTGAGATATTTATCGGGCACGCCGCTGAAAATGTTGGCAGCGCCGACGTGGTGGTGTCCTCCAGCGCAGTCGATGAAGAGAACCCGGAAGTGATCGCCGCGCGAAGCAACAGAATTCCGGTGGTGCCGCGTGCGGAAATGCTGGCGGAGTTGATGCGCTACCGCCACGGTATTGCAGTCGCGGGCACACACGGCAAGACCACCACCACCAGCCTTATCGCCGCAGTTTTTGGCGAGGCCGGGCTCGATCCCACGTTCGTCATCGGCGGCCTGGTGAACAGCGTCGGCAGCAATGCGCAGCTGGGTGCTGGTCGTATCCTGATCGCCGAGGCTGACGAGAGCGATGCATCCTTCATGCATCTGCAGCCCATGGTAACCGTGGTGACGAATATCGAAGCGGATCACATGGAAACCTACGGCGGCGACTTCGCGATGTTGCGGCGCACGTTCCTGGAGTTTCTGCACAACCTGCCGTTCTACGGCGTCGCTGTGCTGTGCATCGATGACCCTGTGATACGGGAGATGTTGCCGGAGATTACGCGCCAGGTGATTACCTACGGTTTTGCAGACGATGCCGATTTTCGCATCACCGATATGCAGCGCAACGGACTGACCACGGCGTTCACGGTGCAAAGGCCCGGAGATTCCGCGGCGCTGGCCATCAACCTCAATATGCCCGGCACACACAATGTGCTCAACGCCACAGCGGCGGTTGCTGTCGCCTGCGATGAAGGCCTGCGCGACGAGGATATTCAACGGGGCCTGGCCAGTTTTGGCGGAGTCGGCAGGCGGTTCACCCGCATGGGCGAGCTGACTTTTCCCGGCGGCAGCGCCGAACTGGTGGACGACTACGGCCACCATCCAACGGAGGTGCGCGCAACACTCGAGTCGGCGCGCCAGGCGTGGCCGGAGCGTCGGGTAGTGATGGTTTACCAGCCGCACCGCTATACCCGCACGCGCGATTTGTACGAGGATTTTGTCGCCGTGTTGTCGGGCTGCGATGTGTTGATACTGCTCGATGTGTACCCGGCGGGTGAGGCGGCTATTGCCGGTGCAGACAGTCGCAGCCTGACGCGCAGCATCCGCCAGCGTGGGCAGGTGGAACCGGTGTTCGCGGAGAGCATCGAGGGTGTGCCCGAATTGCTGAGCACGATTGTCCAGGATGGTGACGTGGTGATCACGCAGGGCGCCGGCACGGTGTCCCTGCTGGCACAGGACCTGAGTACGCTCTACCTGAAACAGGGGGCACTCCTATGAGCCAGCTCAAGTTGCGCGGTAGCCGGATCGCAGTCCTGTTGGGCGGCAACTCGGCCGAGCGCGAGGTGTCGCTCAATAGCGGCCGGACCGTGATCGAGGCGTTGCAATCCCTGGGTGTGGAGGTGATCGCGGTTGATCCTTCTGAGTCGGGCTGGGCGGCGCGACTGGACGGTGTGAGTGCGGCGTTCATCATCCTGCACGGACCGGGGGGGGAGGACGGCAGTATGCAGGGCCTGTTGCAGACCATGGGCATTCCCTATACCGGATCGGGTGTGCTGGGTTCGGCGCTGGCGATGGACAAATCACGCTCCAAACAGTTGTGGCAGGGAATTGATCTGCCGACCGCCGGTTTCGTCACGCTGGATAAGGACGCGGATTGGCAGGGCGTGATCGATCGCTTCGGCAAGGTCTTTGTAAAGCCTGGATGCGAGGGCTCCAGTATTGGTATGAGCACCGCCGCCAGTGCCAGCGCGCTGCGGGAGTCATTCGAGCTGGCCAGCCAGTATGCGGGTGTGGTGCTGGCGGAAAAATTCATCGATGGCCCCGAGTACACCGTGGCCATTCTGGGTGACAAGGCGCTGCCGTCGATCCGCCTGGAAACGGACAATGAGTTTTACGACTACCAGGCGAAGTACATTTCCAATGACACGCGCTATCACTGTCCCAGCGGCTTGACCGCGGATGAGGAAGCGGAAATCGCGGCGCTGTCGCTGCGTGCTTTCCGGTCACTGGGTTGCGCCGTATGGGGCCGTGTGGATTTGATGCGCGATGCCTCCGGGCGTTTCTGGGTGCTGGAGGTGAACACCGTGCCCGGTATGACCTCCCATAGCCTGGTACCGATGGCGGCGGCCGCCGCGGGTATGACGATACCGGAACTGGTGCAGCGGATCGTGGAACTGAGTCTGCGAGGGGGGCAATAGCATGGGCGCAATACTGGGTCGCCGACGCGCGCGCCGCGAGGAGCAGAAAAAGCCGGTTAAGACACGCGGTCGTCGCGCACCGCAGGGTGCGACACGCAATGCCGTGGTTGCCGAGAAGCCCGCTGGCAAGGGCAAGTCTGGCGGCGCACCGTCTGTATGGTTCAACCGACTGTTGATTCTGCTCGGCGCCGCGGTCGTATTCACGGCGGCCCTGAAGGCTGTGATCACCGTGCAGAGCTTGCCGGTGCAGCGTATCAGTGTGACTGGTGAGCTGGAACACACGCAGGCGCAGGCGGTGCAGGATATGGTGCAGCCCGGCCTGGCCGGTGGCTTTCTCAGCGCCGACCTGCAGCAGATACAGCGACAACTCGAAGGGCTGCCGTGGATCTACAAGGCCACTGTGCGCCGCAAATGGCCCAGCTCGCTGGAAATCCATGTGGTGGAAGAACTGCCAATCGCACGCTGGGGGCAGGATGGCTTCCTCAACCATGAGGGCGGCGTGTTCCGCTCTGATAAGGCGGGCGAGTGGGAAGCCCTGCCGCGTCTGCAGGGGCCGAAGGGCTCTGCCCAGTCCCTGGTAGAGAAATACCAGCGGCTGGTGGACATCCTGGCACCCCTGAATCTCGCGGTGGAGCAACTCGCCATCGATGAACGGGGACAGTTGGAGGCAGTGCTGGAAGGCGGCATCCAGCTGAGCCTGGGCGGCGATGAGTTTCTGGAGCGAATGGACCGCTTCATCGGGATCTATCGCACCGAGCTGGCCGCCAGGAAGTCTGAGATCGAGCGAGTAGATTTACGTTATGAGAGCGGTATAGCCGTAGCGTTCAAAGAGCCTACAGAGGCGGATCCGTCACATGTGGCGGGATTATAAGAATGCAGTTAAGTGTGAATGGGAGACACTGCCATGGGCAGCGCGCAGGATAAAAAACTGATAGTCGGTCTCGATATCGGCACCTCCAAAGTGGTGGCGATTGTCGGGGAGATCGGCCTGGACGGCAGTATTGAAATCGTGGGTATCGGTTCCAATCCGTCCAAGGGGATGAAGAAAGGTGTGGTGGTCAATATCGAATCCACGGTGCAGTCCATCCAGCGGGCCGTGGAAGAGGCTGAGTTGATGGCGGGTTGCCAGATTCACTCCGTCTATGTGGGTATTGCCGGCAGCCATATTCGCAGCCTCAACTCACACGGCATTGTGGCGATCAAGGACAAGGAGGTGTATCGCGCAGACCTGGAGCGGGTTATCGACGCTGCGCAGGCTGTGGCCATTCCCGCCGACCAGAAGATCCTGCACATACTGCCGCAGGAATATGTCATCGATAACCAGGAGGGCATCAAGGAGCCCATGGGGATGTCCGGTGTGCGGCTGGAGGCGAAAGTTCACCTCGTCACTTGTGCAGTTAATGCGGCACAGAATATTGAGAAATGTATTCGTCGCTGCGGCCTGGAAGTCGAGGAAATTATCCTGGAGCAGCTTGCCTCCAGTTACTCAGTGCTCACCGACGATGAACGGGAACTGGGCGTCTGCCTCGTCGATATCGGTGGTGGCACCACGGATATCGCGATCTTTACCGAGGGGTCTATTCGCCATACCGGCGTGATTCCAATCGCAGGTGACCAGGTGACCAACGACATCGCGATGGCGTTGCGTACGCCCACCCAGCACGCCGAGGAAATCAAGATCAAGTACGCCTGCGCGCTGACGCAACTGGCGGGTGCGGACGACACTATCAAAGTGCCCAGTGTCGGGGATCGCCCTCCCAGGGACCTGTCCAGGCAATCGCTGGCAGAGGTGGTGGAGCCGCGCTATGACGAGTTGTTCACGCTGGTGCAGGCAGAGCTGCGACGCAGTGGTTACGAAGACATGGTGCCGGCGGGTGTCGTCCTGACCGGTGGCACCTCCAAGATGGAAGGCGTGGTTGAACTGGCTGAGGAGATTTTTCACATGCCGGTGCGTGTGGGTTACCCGCAAACCGTGAAGGGCCTGAACGATATCGTGCGCAATCCGATCTACGCCACCAGCGTGGGTTTGCTGCAGTACGGCATGTTGCATCGTCCCGACAATGGGTCTGGCACATCTGCCAAGTCCGGCGGTTCCTCAGACGGTATCTGGAGCAGGGCCAGGTCGTGGTTGCAAAGCAATTTTTAGTGGTTGTGTGGTTGTAGTGTTGTTGTAAAGGGGTTGCGTGAAGGCGCGGCGCGTTAATATAAAAGGGGAGTAAGACTATGTTTGAACTAATCGATTCCGTACCATCAAATGCGGTTATCAAAGTGATCGGCGTGGGCGGCGGCGGTGGTAATGCTGTCAAACACATGATCGAAAATAACGTCGATGGCGTGGATTTTATCTGCGCCAACACCGATGCCCAGGCACTGTCGGATGTTGCATCCAAGACTGTGTTACAACTTGGTGGTGATATCACCAAGGGCTTGGGTGCCGGTGCCAACCCTGAAATAGGACGCGCAGCGGCGATGGAGGATCGCGAGCGTATCGCAGATGCGCTGCGCGGCGCTGACATGGTGTTCATCACCGCCGGCATGGGCGGCGGCACGGGCACCGGGGGTGCGCCGGTAGTGGCTGAAGTGGCGCGTGAACTGGGGATACTGACCGTTGCCGTGGTGACCCGGCCGTTTTCGTTCGAGGGCAAGAAGCGCATTAACATTGCGCAGGAAGGCCTGGCTGAACTGGAGCAGCACGTCGACTCGTTGATTACCATCCCGAATGAAAAGCTGTTGGAAGTACTGGGCCAGAACACCAGCCTGCTGGACGCCTTCCGTGAAGCCAACGATGTGCTGTTGGGCGCGGTACAGGGGATTGCAGACCTGATTATCCGTCCCGGCATGATCAACGTGGATTTCGCGGATGTGCGCACGGTGATGTCCGAAATGGGTATGGCCATGATGGGTACGGGATACGCCAAGGGCGAAAACCGTGCGCGGATGGCCGCTGAGAAGGCGATCAGCAGCCCGCTGCTGGATGATATCAACCTGGCCGGCGCCCGCGGTATCCTGGTCAACATCACCGCCGGGTTTGATCTCTCTCTTGGTGAGTTCTCTGAAGTCGGGGAGACCATCGAGGAGTTCGCTTCTGAAGAGGCGACGGTGGTGGTCGGAACGGTTATAGACCCGAGCATGAAGGAAGAAATCAAGGTGACAGTCGTCGCAACGGGCCTGAGTGGCGGTGCGGTGCGAGTCCCGCTGCAGATAGTCGACGCGCCCAAAGCCGCTCCCACGGAAGACCTCACCGGGGAAACCGACTACAGCAAGTTCGACCGTCCGCCCGCGATGCGCAATGCGCACCGTTCAGCAGATGGATCCGGCGCAGCGGCCGACAGCGCCAGCGAGGAGTACTTTGATATTCCGGCGTTTCTGCGTCGCCAGGCGGACTAGCCAGGAGGTCGCCAACCCCCCTGTTTCCATACCGGCCCTGCGCCGGGGGTAAACCATGGGAACAGCGGGGCGGTGATTGAGGGTATCCGTGGGTTGCGCTGCCCGCCCCGAGTTGTGGACGGTTGATCAGGGGGCTGCACCTGCGGTATCTATCTGGTAATTTGCCACAAATTCTGGCATAGTCGCGCGCAACTTCGGCGATTTATCCCACTGTCAGTGAAAAATTAATGAAAGTCATTTTTGTTAGTCGAAAGCACGGCGGTTCGCGATCCATTGAGCTGAGCCGCTGGTCGCGTGCGCTGCTGTCACTTTGCTGTCTGGGCTTGCCGCTTGGCCTGGCGGCTTCCGGCTACATCGCCGGGCAGGAGAGTGGGGCGCGAATGCTGGCCGGTGAGGCGCAGGACACCCCGCAGGATCAATCCCGGGAGCACCTCGCCCCGGATGCCGATACGGCACCATTGAGCCAGCGTCAGTTGCAGGCGATGACGCTCAATCTGGCGGAACTTGAAGCCAGGATGACCCGCCTGGACGCGTTGGGTCAACACCTCACCGCGATGGCCGACCTGCAGGAGGGCGAGTTTGATTTCAGCCAGCCGCCAGCGCTGGGTGGGCCTGTATCGAGTACCTTCAGCGAAGATTTCTCCTCCATACGCTTCGACAGCGCGCTGAACAGTTTTGAGTCACGCCTTGATAACCGTGAAAAGCAGCTGGAGATGCTCGAGTCGCTGCTGACCAATAGTAAGTGGCAGGCACAGGCATCGCTGTCGGGTTCGCCGGTGAAGAGCGGTTATATGTCCTCCCGCTACGGGTGGCGTACTGACCCTATCAGCGGTAAACGGTCAATGCATACCGGCCTTGATTTCGCCGGTAAGGCAGGCTCCGAGATCGTGACAGTGGCATCCGGTGTGGTCACCTGGACGGGCAAAGACGGCGCCTACGGCAATACTGTGGAAATTTCCCACGGGGATGATTACGTCACGCGCTATGCGCACGCCAGGGAGATTCTCGTCAAGCCCGGCGATGTCGTCCGAAAAGGTGAAACCATCGCACTGATTGGCTCCACCGGGCGCACTACCGGCTCTCATGTGCACTATGAAGTGTACAAGAACGGTCGTTCAGTAGACCCTTCAAGTTACGTTGCCCGCACCGAACCCTGAACCACTCTCTCCCCGTTTTCCTTTGCTCCCAGTCGGCCTGGTGCCGGTGGGTTCCCCTATTTCCAATACGATGAATCATCATGTTAAGTAAAACACTGAAGAACGTTTTCGGCACGCGCAATAGCCGACAGCTGAAGCGCATGGGCAAAGTGGTTAAGCAGATCAACGCGCTGGCGGATGACATCCGGGCGCTGGATGATGCACAACTGGCGGCCAAAACCGAAGAATTCAAGGCGCGACTGGCCAAGGGCGAAACCCTGGACGCTATTCTCCCCGAAGCGTTCGCGGTGGTCCGTGAGGCGGGTGAGCGGGTACTTGGCCTGCGCCATTTTGATGTGCAGCTCATCGGCGGTATGGCCCTGCACGAGGGGAAGATTGCCGAGATGCGCACGGGCGAGGGCAAGACCCTGGTCGCGACCCTGCCGGCCTATCTCAATGCGCTTAGCGGCGAAAGCGTCCACCTGATTACCGTCAATGACTACCTGGCAAACCGCGATGCCCACTGGATGGGGCCGTTGTATAACTTCCTGGGTGTGTCCTACGGTGTGGTCCGGGCGGGCCAGACGCCTGAGGAAAAACACGCGGCCTACAACTCGGATATTGTCTACGGCACCAACAATGAGTTCGGGTTCGATTACCTGCGAGACAATATGGCGTTCACCCTGGAAGAGCGCATGTCGCGCGGGCTGGGCCTGGCCATCGTCGACGAAGTGGACTCTATCCTGATCGACGAGGCGCGGACACCACTGATTATTTCCGGCGCCTCTGAGGACAGCTCGGAACTCTACCGGCGGATCAATCGCATGATACCGTTGCTGCGGCTGGATACCGAAGGAGAAGCCGGGCATTACACCATCGATGAAAAGCAGCGCCAGATAGAACTCACTGAGTCCGGCCACGAGTATATCGAGGAGCTGATGATCAGCAATGGGTTGCTGGAGGAGGGCGATAACCTCTACGGCGCGACCAACCTGAACCTGTTGCACCATATCAACTCCGGTTTGCGCGCCCATGCGTTGTACCACAAGGATGTCGAGTACATTGTGCAGAATGGGCAGGTGGTGCTGATCGATGAACACACCGGGCGCACCATGCCCGGCAGGCGTTTGTCCGAGGGACTGCACCAGGCGATAGAGGCCAAGGAAGGGGTCTCTATCCAGAGTGAGAGCCAGACACTGGCCTCCACGACGTTCCAGAATTACTTCCGGCTGTATAACAAGCTCGCCGGCATGACCGGTACGGCCGATACGGAGGCGTTCGAATTCCGCCAGATCTACGGCCTGGAAGTGTTGGTTATCCCGACCAATGTCGAGCAGCAGCGCAATGACCTGAATGACCTGGTCTATATGAGCGTGGAAGAGAAGTTTGACGCCATCGTCGCAGACGTCAAGGAGTGCATGGAAAAAGGTGCGCCGGTGCTGGTCGGTACGGCGTCGGTGGAGACGTCGGAAGCGATGTCCGCCCGGTTTAAAAAGGCCAATATCGAACACAAGGTCCTCAACGCCAAGTACCACGAGCAGGAGGCGGAGATCATCGCCCAGGCCGGGCGTCCGGGTGTGGTCACCATCGCCACCAACATGGCCGGACGCGGTACCGACATCGTGTTGGGCGGCAACCTGGAGGCTGAATTGCAGGCACTCGGGGAGGAGGCGGGATCGGCCGAGAAGGCGAAGGTGCGCGAGGCCTGGAAGAAACGCCACGAGCAAGTGCTCGCAGCGGGCGGATTGCATATCCTGGGCACCGAGCGGCACGAATCCCGCCGCATAGATAACCAGCTGCGCGGTCGCGCGGGGCGCCAGGGCGACCCGGGAGTCTCGCGCTTCTACCTGTCCATGGAAGACAACCTGATGCGCATTTTTGCCTCCGACAGGGTAAAGGGCTTTATGCAGGCGCTGGGCATGGAGAAGGGCGAGGCCATCGAGCACCGCATGGTCACCAATGCGATTGAAAAGGCGCAGCGCAAGGTCGAGGGCAGAAACTTCGATATCCGCAAGCAGTTGCTCGAGTACGATGACGTCGCCAATGACCAGCGCCAGATTATCTACCAGCAGCGCGATGACCTGCTGACCGAGTCCGATATCTCCGAGACGATCACCGCTATAAGGCGGGACGTTGTGATGGATGCGATCGATGGCTACATCCCCCCCATGAGTGTCGAGGAGCAATGGGATGTGCCCGGACTGGAACGGCAGCTGGAAGCCGAATTTGCCGTTTCACTGCCGCTGCAGCAGTGGCTGGATGAGGACGACAAACTGCATGAAGAGGGGCTGCGCGAGAAAATTCTCGCCGCGGTGCAGGCGGCCTATGACGCCAAGTGTGCTGAAGTCGGTGCGGATATGCGGCGTATCGAGAAGCAGATCATGCTGCAGATACTCGACACGCTTTGGAAAGATCACCTGTCCACGATGGATCACCTGCGCCAGGGTATTCACCTGCGTGCGTATGCCCAGAAAAACCCCAAGCAGGAGTACAAGCGCGAGTCTTTCCAGTTGTTTGAGCAGTTGCTTGTCAATCTCAAGTACGAGGTGGTGAAGTTTCTCAGCCATGTACAGATACAGCGACAGGACGAGGCGGCGGCCATAGAGCAGCGGCGACGGGAAGAGGCGGCGCGGGAGAAACTGGCATTCCAGCACGCTGCGGCGCCCTCCATGCAGGGTGAAGCGCAGGAAGAACAGGCAGATGAGCCCGCTGTACCCCAGACCTATACCCGCGACCAGCCCAAGGTCGGTCGCAATGAGCCCTGCCCCTGCGGCAGTGGGAAGAAGTACAAACAGTGCCACGGCAAACTGTGAGTACGGGTTCGCAACGAGAGATGTGTTGAGATGGCGGTCGGCAGCGATACATTGGCAACACTGCGCGCGGTGCCCGGCGTGCGCCTGGCAACCGTGTCAGCAGGCATCAAGACGCCGGGTCGCAAGGACCTGGTGCTGATAGAGGCAGCGGCCAACACCAACTGTGCAGCCGTGTTCACGCGCAACCTGTTTTGCGCCGCACCCGTCACGGTGGCGCGCGAGAAACTACAGGCCAATGCGCACCAGCCCCGCTATTTGCTGGTGAATACCGGTAACGCGAACGCTGGCACCGGCGCTGCGGGAATCGCCGCATCACGCGCCTGCTCGGCAGCAGTCGCTGCAGTTGCCGGCGTCGACGCGGACTGTGTACTTCCTTTTTCCACCGGCGTGATCGGTGAGCCGCTACCCGTTGCGAAACTGGAGCAGGCCATCCCTGCTGCATTTGCAGCGCTATCGGAAGACGGATGGCTGGCCGCTGCGCAGGGCATACTCACCACGGATACGCGGCCCAAGGCACATTCGGTGAGTTTCACCTGCGACGATCGCGAGTATGTGGTCACCGGGATTGCCAAGGGCGCAGGCATGATCCGCCCCAATATGGCGACGATGCTCGCGTACATCGCAACCGACGCTGCGGTGGAGCAAGTGCTGTTGCAGGACATGCTGGGGGAACTGACCGATCTTTCCTTCAACCGCATTACCGTGGACGGGGATACCTCAACCAACGACGCCTGCGTGTTGCTGGCGACTGGCCAGGCCGGCAATTCACCTGTCCGCGATCGCGGATCGAAACTGTACCAGGCGCTGCGAGACGCCGTAGAGGAAACCTGTATTGTCCTCGCCCAGGGTATCGTGCGTGACGGCGAGGGCGCCAGCAAGTTTGTCACGGTGCAGGTCAACGGCGGACGCACTGAAGCCGAGTGCCTCGACGTGGCGTTTACCATCGCGCACTCGCCCCTGGTGAAAACCGCATTGTTTGCGAGTGATCCCAATTGGGGCCGGTTGCTGGCCGCGATTGGCCGCGCCGACGTACCCGACCTGCAGGTTGAGCGCGTGGCACTTTACCTGAACGATGTATTGATCGCCGAGGGCGGCTGTCGCGCGCAGTCGTACACCGAGGCGCAGGGCGTCGCTGCGATGGCACCCGAAGAGATCGTCATCCGCGTCGAGTTAGATCGCGGTGAAGCCGCCGCTGCCGTGTGGACCACCGACTTTTCCTACGACTACGTGCGCATCAACGCCGAATACCGTTCCTGAATGGCAGTAGTGCATGTGGCCGTGGGCGTGATTCTCGACACGGAGCGCAACATCCTTATCACGCGCCGCGCGCCGGACGCACATCAGGGCGACCTGTGGGAGTTTCCGGGCGGTAAGGTAGAGGCCGACGAATCCCTGTCACAGGCTTTGGCGCGGGAACTGCGCGAAGAGCTCGGCATCGCCATCGGTCGCACCACCGAACTGCTGCAGATTCGGCATGATTACGGCGACAAAACCGTGTTGCTGGATGTTCATGTCGTCTGGGAATTCAGCGGTGCGGCACAGCCCCTGGAAGGCCAGCCGATGGCTTGGGTTGCAGCCTGCGAGCTCGGCGATTATGCGTTTCCTGCGGCGAATGAGCCTATCGTTAAGGCGATCACGAGGCTCCTCCCGACCTGATTGCTCATGGTGACAGAATTTGTTCGGTCCCCGTTTCTCTTTTCTATATTGTTGGGTAGTTGCTCCATCGAACGGGTGCGGGTAGCAATGTGTTTCTCAGTCGCTCCACGTGATTCGCTTTGTGAGAAACACATTGCTACCCACACCCTCAGTAATTGCCATCCGTCTGAATCGCGAAACTTGGCAAACGCTACTTGAGGGTTTTTTTTGGCACGGCGAATCAAGCTGCCGTAGCGTCGGATGCAGGGTTCGTGTTCCAGCAGGCTTTTCACCAAGCGAATCACGTGGAGCGACTGAAAAGCCTGCTGGGACACGAACCCGACGGGCTACAACAGACTTTTCACCAAGCGAATCACGTTGGTCCGGCATCCCGGGAGCTACAGAAAGCACCATATCTCGCAGCCCCGTTCCTGCTAACCGCTGGCCTCAGCCCGAAACAGGAGTTCCTTGTGTAACTCATCCACCTGGGAATTGAGTTCTTCCAGCGTGCCGCTGTTGTTGATAACGATGTCTGCCAGCGCCAGTCGTTCATCGCGTCCGAGTTGCGCGGCCATAATGCGTTTGACCTGCGCTTCGTCGTTGCTGTCACGTTGCATCGTGCGTTGCAGTTGCATCGCTTCGGGTACATCTACTACAACCACACAGTCGGCCAGCGCTTTCTGGCTGGTATCCAGCAACAGAGGCGAGCTGAGAACGGTGTAGGCGCTACGGGACGCGCTGATCTGGTCGACGATTTCCTGGCCGATCAGGGGATGGGTCAGTTGCTCGAGCCAGAGGCGTTCGGATTCGTCGGAGAAAACACGGGTGCGCAGCTTCGCCCTGTCCAGTGTGCCGTCCTGCTGCAGGATGTCAGCGCCAAAATGTTCGGCGATCGCGGCCAACGCAGGTTTGCCCGGTTCGACAATGACGCGGGCGGCGACATCGGCGTCCACCACGGTTATCCCGTGTTGCTCAAGGCGCTGGGTGACTGCCGACTTGCCGCTGCCGATGCCGCCGGTGATGCCTACCACCAGCGTCATATCAGGCGGATGCCGAAATGTGCAAATACGGAGCCGTAGGTTCCGTCGCCGAGCAGTAGCGCCAGCCAGCCCGCAACGGCCAGGTAGGGGCCGAAGGGTATGGGGATTTCCTTGCCGCGCCGCTTGATGACCATCAGTGCAATTCCGCTGATGGCGCCCACCAACGAGGACAGCAGGATGATTTCCGGCAGCATCTGCCACCCCAACCAGGCACCCAGCGCGGCGAGCAGTTTGAAGTCGCCGTAGCCCATACCCTCTTTGCCGGTCAGCAATTTGAACGTCTGGTAGATAGTCCAGAGAATGAGGTAGCCTGCCATTGCGCCAATCACTGCGTCGTTGAGACTGACGTAGGTGGATTGCAGGTTGAACAGCAGTCCCAGCCAGATCAGGGGTAGGGTGATGTCATCGGGCAGCAACTGGTGGTCCACGTCTATCATGGTCAGCGCGATCAATGCCCAGGTGAGCAGTACGGCACCCAGCAGGGCGGGTGAGAACTCGAAAAAGGCAGCCAGCGCCAGCGTCATCAAGCCCGTTACCAATTCGATTATCGGGTAACGCGGTGAGATTGGCGTTGCGCAGTGACCACACTTGCCACCCAGCAGCAGATAGCTGATCACGGGAATATTCTGCCAGGGTTTGATGGGTGTCTTGCAGTGCGGGCAGTGGGAGTTGGGCGTCGCCAGGTTGAGCGGGGCATCCTGCTTTTCCTGCTCGACCTCCAGCAGTTCGCAGCAGTCGCGTCGCCACCGCGTCTCCATCATCACCGGCAGGCGGTAGATCACCACGTTCAGGAAGCTGCCTACTAGCAAACCCAGGCACAACAAGCCTGTGCAAAGCAGGCCCATTGGCACAATTGTTTCTGGCATGAATGAACAGCCCTTGTTGTGGCGAGAACCTAGATCACGGATCCCAGCATGAATATCGGCAGGTACATGGCGATCATCAGGCCGCCCACCAGTACCCCGAGTATGGACATAATCAGCGGTTCCATCAGGGAGCTGAGGCTGTCCACGGCGTTATCCACGGCTTCTTCATAGTGGGTTGCGACCTTGTCCAGCATCTCATCCAGCGCACCGGATTCCTCGCCGATGGATACCATTTGCAACAGCATATTGGGAAACAGCCCGGTAACCTTGATGGAGTTGTACAGCGTGGTACCCGTGGTGACATCGTCACGAATACGTCGAATGGCCTTGGCATACACCGAGTTACCCGCGGCACCTGCGGTGGAGTTCAGTGCGTCAACCAGCGGCACACCGGCGGCAAATGTGGTGGCCAGTGTGCGAGAGAAACGCGCGATGACAGAGTCGTGGACGATGCCGCCAACGACAGGCGCACGCAGTGCCAGTCGGTCAAGCCATTCCGAAAAAGCGACCGAGCGCAATTTCATTTCCCGGAACGCAAAAATGATCGCGATAATGGCGACCAGCATGATAAACCACCACGCGATGACGAAATCCGAGATGTTCATTACCATCTGCGTGAACGCTGGCAGTTCGGAGCCGAAGCTCTGGAAGGTGTTGGCAAAAACCGGTACCACCTTGATCAGAAGGATCGCGCAAACCACCACGGCGACACAAATGACAGCGCTGGGATAGGTCATCGCCTTCCTGATCTTGGCCTTTAACTGTTCTGTCTTTTCCTTGTAGGTAGCCACGCGATCCAGCATGACTTCCAGGGTACCGGAATCTTCACCGGAGCCCACCAGGCTGCAGAACAGGTCGTCGAAGTGCCGCGGGTGTTTGGCCAGGGACGGCGCCAGCCCGCTGCCGGATGCCACGTCATTTCTGACGCTTCTCACCAGCTCGCGCATTTTCGGTTTCTCGACGCCATCCTCGACAATCTCGAAGCTCTGAACCAACGGCACACCTGCTTTTAACATCGTGGCGAGCTGGCGCGTGAAAATCGCGATATCCGCCGGTTTAATCGCTTTACCCTGGCTGCCGAACAGTGGCTTGGCTTTCTTGCGCACGCTCTTGGGTTTGATGCCCTGCTGCCGCAATTGCGCTTTCGCCATGGCCTGGCTGGCTGCCTCAATTTCTCCTTTGCTGGTATGGCCGGATTTGTCTGTGCCGCTCCAGGTGAAGATATCATTCTTGATTGCGCTGGTTGCCATGATTGTGTCCGCCCTTGTGTTGCTCTATCTCTATCCCACGGGTGCCGAGTGATTAGTCTACGGTAATTCGGTTCGCTTCTTCCAGACTTGTCATACCTTCCGCCACTTTTTTCAAAGCCGCCATACGCAAATCATGAAAGCCCTCAGACCTCGCCTGCGCGCTGATCTGCAGCGAGTTGCCCTCTTCCATAATTATTTTGGCAATGGAGGGGGTAATTTTCACGACTTCGTAGATACCCACCCGACCTTTATAGCCGTTGTTGCAATCCTTGCAGCCCACAGCGTGCATAATGGTGGCAGACTCGAGCATGGCCTCCGTGAAACCTTCCGCCAGCAGTGTTGCGTGTGGAATATCATTCGCCGGCACGCGGCAGTGCTTGCACAGGCGTCGCGCCAGGCGTTGGGCGATGATCAGGTTGACGGAGGAGGCCACGTTGAAGGCCGGGACACCCATGTTGAGCAGTCGCGTAATCGTTTCCGAGGCGCTGTTGGTGTGCAGGGTGGAAAGCACCAGGTGACCGGTCTGGGCCGCTTTGATGGCGATTTCTGCGGTTTCGAGGTCCCGTATCTCACCCACCATGATAACGTCGGGGTCCTGGCGCAGGAACGAGCGCAAGGCTTCAGCGAAATTCAGGCCGACCTTGGGGTTCACGTGGACCTGGTTGACGCCCTCAAGGTTGATTTCCACCGGGTCTTCCGCGGTGGAGATATTGCGTTCAGCGGTGTTAAGGATGTTGAGACCGGTGTACAGCGAAACGGTTTTTCCCGAGCCGGTGGGCCCGGTGACCAGAATCATACCCTGGGGCTGGTTCAGCACCTTCATGTACATGTCTTTCTGTTCCGGCTCATAACCCAACGCGTCGATGCCCATCTGCGCGCTGCTGGGGTCCAGAATCCGCAGTACGATTTTCTCGCCGTACAGGGTGGGCAGTGTGTTAACCCGGAAATCGATAGCCCTGTTGCGCGACAGTTTCATCTGTATGCGGCCATCCTGTGGCACGCGTCGCTCTGAAATATCCATCTGTGACATGACTTTCAGGCGTGCGGCGAGACGCGGGGCGAGGTTGCGCGGAGGCTTGACCATGACCTGCAGAATGCCGTCAGTACGAAAGCGCACCCGGTAGCTTTTTTCGTAGGGCTCGAAGTGGATGTCGGACGCGCCCTGCTTGATGGCGTCGATCAGCACTTTATTGATAAAGCGGACGATCGGTGTCTCATCGATCGATTCGGTACTGTCTTCTGTCTCCGTCCCTTCGCCGCCCAGGCTGATGTCGACATCGTCGAGGTCTGAGGCATCCAACCCATCGAGTCCATCGGTGAGGGATTCCTGCGATTCGACCCACTTGGTTAGAGCCTTGCTGAGTGCGCTCTCCTCCACCAGGATCGCATCGGTGTTGATGCCCGTATGGAATTTGATCTCATCCAGGGCGGCGAGATTGGTTGGGTCCGAGACGGCGATGAAGAGACGGTTGCCGCGGCGGAACAGGGGCAGGGCGTGGTGCTTGCTGACCAAATTCGGTTCTACCAGCCCAATGGGTAATGTCTCCGGGTTGATCGCGGTGATATCGAACAGTGGCACACCGAATTCCTGTGAGGCCACTTCGGCGACACGCCAGCCGTCGACATCCTTGCGCTCGACGAGGTATTGAACGAAGTGCATGCGCTCGAGGGCGGCCTCTTTCTGCGCTTCGACGGCCAGTTGGGCATTGATCAGCGACTCGGCTACGAGGCGTCCAGCCAGACCGCTGAGTTGCCCAATTGCTTTATCGTTCATTCAGAACCGACTCCTGTCTCAGTTGAGACGTATGCGATCAAACAGTGTTTTAACTACGACGAGTGATTATAACCGCCGATCGGCCTGCAGGCAGCCTCCGATTACAGGCAAATTATACCAATCCACTGCGCGCTGATGGCGAGGCTGGCAGGCGGCTAGCCGCGACAACTGGGCGGCACCTGGTTGGTGTCCATGCCGTTTTCCTCGGGCGGTAGGCAGGTCCAGGCCATCACGCCATCTTTGGTGGAGGGAATCAGCTGTAGTTGCTTGTTGTCGGCTTTGCTGCCCGGAATCTTGAATGTGATCGTGATGGCACCGTAGGGCTCAGCTGACGACACTTCCAGTTTGCGTATGTAATCGTATTTGTCATATGACTCGGCTGGTGGCAGGCCGGCCTGCTGGTTGTTCCTGGGCATTTTTTGCATGTTGTAGAAATAGTCGGTGACCGAGGTTTTGGCTTCCGAGGCAAACACCATCCCCTCTCCAACCTTGCTGCGCACTATATAGTCGGAATACGTGGCCATCCCAACCACGGCCAGAATACTGACGATGGAAACCACAGCCATCAGTTCTATGATGGTAAATCCCTTGTTATTGTTTATTGAGATAGCCATTGCTTCCAGTTCCCCGTTGCTGGTCTTTTACTATTTTTTGTCGCTGCTGAAATGTGCCAGTTCGTCTGCCAGTTTCGCTACCAGCGGGCCGATGTCAGAGTTGGCGTCAAGCGCTCCCTGCAACTGGGCCGACAAATGCTTGATGGTCGCGATGCGGGTGCGCAGCGCGACAAAGCTCTCATTCATCATCTTCGCCTCGGGCTGGAACATGTCTTTTTCACGAAGTGCAATCGCGGCATTCAGGTCACCTTCGCCCAATCGTGCGACCTCGCGCGCAAACACAAATACGGGTCCCGCGATACGATGGCTGGCCTTGAGGCTGCCGTACCAGATAGCAGCAATGAGAACAAGCTCAAACAGCGCCAGCGCAATGGCAGAGGTCGTCGACAAATCCAGGGGCTCGTCACCTGGAAACAACATGCGCACAATGATGAAACCGTTGACCAGAAGTACCGCCAACGCCACGATCAACAGCGAGTACTGATACTGGAACTTCTTATTTATTACGATGGTGGTACGACGATTGTCCATGCCCTGACCCTGATAATGCTACTTTGCCCCGAGACTAAACTAACGTTCAGCGAGCGGCAACATTGCTTCTACTTTTCCCGAAGATAACGCACAGATTTGTGAACCAGTGCGCGCCGGGTGAGTGACCTGGCAGAGTGTGGGTAGCGTTTCGCACTGTGATTTAAGGGGTTAACTGTCTATTGCTTGAGATAGGCACCGATAAAACGGGGATACGTCTACTTACTACAGGTACCGATGCGCTTGGGATACATCCACTTACTAATAGGTACCGATCCGACTGGAACACATCTACTTACACAGGTAACGACCTGAGTGCGGTACATCAACTAATTAGAGGTTGCGAATTTAGCGGAGGCTCTTCGCCAGCGATGTGTTTTGTTGCTTTCAGAACCAGCCTAGACCCTACACAGAACGGCGCAATGTGACAAAAATCGTCACAAATCTACCTTGTGGGTCAGTGTGCTGCAGGGCTTCGAGTTCGGATTAAAAATCGCTCAGAAAAATTATTATTCTATAAGATATTGATATTATTGAAAAAAATAAAATAAATACACTGCCGTTGATTTGTTGGCACGCAACCTGCTCTATCCATCTTTGCAAACGGCTTGCTCTGATGAAGGAATCGGTTCACCGGAGCATGTTTTAACTTAACGTGGAGAAGTATCATGACAATTCAAAAGAAAGCTCAACAGGGTTTCACCCTTATCGAACTGATGATCGTTATCGCGATCGTTGGTATTCTGGCTGCAATCGCACTGCCCGCATACCAGGACTACATCGTACGTTCCAAAATGTCTGAGCCGCTGGCTGCATTGGCTGAAGCGAAGACAACCGTAGCTGAGTATGTAGCGGCTAACGGAAACTACCCACTGAGCGGTGCCGAAGCGTTTGGTATCAACACATCAGATCGTGACAGTGACATCCTCAAAAACCTGTCTATTGCAGATGTGTCAGCGGGTGAGGTTGTCCGAATCGTTGCCAACGTCCGTCAAAACGTCTGGGCCGGCGGTGCACGAAGCGATACGACTCTGGCGTTCCAGTTGTCAGGCTCAACCAATGCCGATGGCACCATGACCTGGGATTGTGTTCCCGGTGACGCTTCAGGCGCCAGCAAAATTGAGACCAAGTACCTGCCAGCCAACTGCCGCGGTTAATCAAACCTAACCACGCAGTTATACTGAAAAGCCCGGCATGCCGGGCTTTTTTTCGTTGTTAAAAATAATTTTATTACATCTGGTCGTGTGAATCCGTATGGAAGACTCTGTGGTGCTCACTCCACCTAATACTGTAAAAGACAGTCGTCGGCTGTTCCTGTTTGCGGCAGCCGTTTTACTATTATGCCTTCTCGCTTACGGAGTCGCGCTGAACGGCCCACTGTTCTTCGACGACGAGCCCAACCTGCTTGCGAACCCGCAGGTGCAGATCGACGGCGCGACGTTTGATGACTGGCGGGCAGCGGCGTTAAGCTCCTATTCCAGTATTTTGTATCGACCGGTTGCAATGCTGACGTTTGCCGCGAATCACGCTGCAGCGGGTGCATTCACACCGTTCAGCCTGAAAGCGACCAATCTGGCGATACATATCACCATCGGCGCGCTGGTTTTCCTGTTTGCACTGGCGCTGCTGCACACGCCCGCATTGCGTGCCCACCGTTTGAGTGCCTACCAATGCAAGCTGGTGGCATTGATTGCCGCCTCTATCTGGCTGTTACACCCCATTCAAGTATCCACAGTGCTTTACGCGGTGCAGCGTATGGCACAGTTGTCGACACTGTTCACACTCGGCGGTCTGCTGGTATTCACGCGTTATCGCCTGCGCTGGGCGGAGTCGGGCGCCGGAACAGGGGAAGTGCTGGCCGCAGTCCTCTGGTTGGCGCTGCTCACCGTATTCGCTGTGCTATCCAAGGAAAACGGCGCGCTGTTGCCCTGGTTGATTGTGGTCGTTGAGGTTACGCTGTTTTGGGGGATATGGTCCGGGCGTTCCCGCAAACCGTTGGTGTGGCTGGCGTGGTTAGCGCTGGTACTGCCGGTTCTGCTGGTGATTGCGTTGTACCTGGTCTCGCCAGAGGTACTGCTTGGCCGGTATGGGGGGCGGGAGTTTACGTTGCCTGAACGCCTGCTCACCCAGGGCCGGGCACTGTGGCAGTACCTGAGTTGGATGTTGTTTCCCAACATCATCAGCATGGGGTTCTTTCACGATGATATCGTGATTTCCCGCAGCCTGTGGGCGCCGTTGACGACAATTCTGTCGCTTTTCGCTTGGGCCCTGGTGCTAGCCGCTACGGTGGTGTGGCACAGACGCTACCCACTGATTGCGTTTACAGTCTTCTTTTACCTGGTGGCGCACAGTATGGAATCTACCGTGCTGCCGCTGGAGATGGTGTTTGAACACCGCAATTATCTGCCGAGTGTGAGTGTTTGCCTGCTGGTTGCCCTGGCGATTTTCAAAGGTGCCACGCGCTTCGAACAGTTGCGTCCCGGCCCGGCTGTCGGCGGCGTATTATGCCTGCTGGCTGTGTTATTGTCGGTCCGAACCAGCGCCTGGAGCGATGAACTGAGCCTGGCTCGATTCAATGTCGTCAATCATCCGCAATCGGCCCGGGCGAATTTTTTCTATGCGAACGCGTTGTTTAAACGCTTTCAGCAGGCCGAAACGCTTGGCTTGGATAAAGAGGAGCAGCGCGCGCTGGCGGTAACATCGCGCGGTTTTTTCGAAACGATGCGCGCGATGGATGAGCGGAGCTTTCCGGCGCTGGTGATGCTATACCAGTTGGACACACTGTATTTTCCAGGGCTCGCACAGGAGAACAACTGGTTGGCAGTGATGACAGAGTTGGCCAAAACACGTCGTCTGCAATCGGCCGATCGCACGGCGCTGGGTGCACTTGTTGATTTCTCCCTGACACCAGCGGCAGCGCCGGAGCGTGATCGCGTGGCCGATCTATTGCAACTGTTGGTCGCACGCTATCCCGGAAAGACCGATATTGTCGGGCTGCAGTCCCGTTTTGTGATGGCGACAGCACCCGAAGAAAAGGCTACCTTACTTCCCCTGTTGGAGCGTTCAGCCCAGCTGAATGCCAGCAGCCCCAATGCGTCCGCTGCCCTGGCGGCGTACTATGGCAGCGACGACCTTGCCAACACCTACGAGGCTGTTCGGGAGTCGATGCAGCGGGATCATTTGCGGCGCAATCTGCCCACTGTTAAGGCGCTGTTTGAACAATGACTCAGTTACGCATATCGCCAACCGAACGATTCAGGCTGTCTACAGTCGGTGCGCTGCTATGCACCGTGATACTTCTTCTGATCGGCCTATGGATATACTGGCCGGGCATTCATGGCCCGGAGCTACTGGATGATCGCTCCAGCGTGCTGGTGATCGACGATCTGAAAGGCCGCCCTGAGCTGGCTTTCGACTATATCTTTGGTGACAGATCCGGAACCCTTGGGCGATCGGTGTCCATGGCCAGTTTTGTGCTCGAAAAGATGTATCTGGATGAAGGCATCTCCGGCGGCAAGAAAGTCAATATCGTATTACACCTGCTGAACGGTGCACTGGTCATCTGGCTGTTCTGGCTGCTCTTCCGGTTCCTGGATATCCCCGGATACCGCGCACTGGCGGTGCTGCTGGGTGGCGTATGGCTTCTTCATCCGCTGCTGGTCAGCACAGTGCTCTATGTCGTGCAGCGCATGGCCATGCTGGCTACCTTTTTTATGCTGCTGGGTAGCATCAGCTACCTGTACTGGCGCTTTGGGCTGATTAAGGGCAAGGTTGGCTGGTGGCGCTTTTTGCCCGTGCCGGCTTTTCTTGTTATCGCGCTTCTAGCCAAGGAGAACGCGATAGTCCTGATACCTGTTCTGTTGTTGATGGAAGCGTTGTGGCTGCAGTTTGCCGGGCGCAACGGGGAAGTCATACCCTGGTTGCGTAAGCTCACTTACGGTCTGATCGCCACCGGTTTCGTTGCGCTGGCAGGCATCTTACTGTTGCGCTGGGACCAGCTTGCAGCGCGCTTTCGCAATCGCGCTTTCACGCTGGAGGAGCGCCTGTTTACCCAGGCGCGCATAGTCTGGGATTACGTGATTCAGTGGTGCCATCCGCAGGTCGCCAGAATGGGGCTGTACCAGGACGATGTTGTTTTGTCGCGCGGCCTTCTGGAACCCATGTCGACACTCTACGCCATCCTGGCCTGGCTGTTGTTGATTGCTGTTTGTGCTGCATTGCTGCGTTGGCAAGCGGGCCGCTGGGTCGTATTTGGCATAGCATGGTTTTTACTTGGCCACAGTGTCGAGTCTACGGTTATCCCCCTTGAGCTGTATTTCGAACACCGCAACTACTATCCGGCGATTGGGCTGGTTTTAGCGCTGGGAGGGGTGTTCGCCACTGTCGTCAGGAAGTGGCCCGAACCGCGGACGCCTTTGTTAGTGTGTCTCGGTCTGTGCGTGTTCTTGCTGTCATTCCAGACCAGTTCGCAGGTCCAGGTCTGGTCCAACCGTTCGCTGCTGCTGCTGAGCCAGCTCAATGGCCATCCGCGATCAGCCAGGGCGAACATTGATATGGCCACAGAGATGGCCCGTTTGGGGGAAATCGAGGCGGCCTTCGAGTATTCGAAACGTGCATTCGAGGCAAGCGCGAATGCGGCCGGCTTGCAGGAACGCAGCGGTGACTACCAGATTCGCAATCTCGCGTTGAGCTGTTTCGCCAATAAACCTATCTCGGATGCGACAATTGATGAACTGGGACGGGATGATCCTGGCAGGCCCTTGAGTTCTGTGACAACGCTGCTCACCATGGTGCGACTGCTGCAGGACAACCGTTGCCCGCAGATAGACCGGGTGCATTTTGCCGACCGCGTGGCCGAGATTTTTCTGGTAGAGGATTTTCAGGCCAAGGCGTCACCGAATATCTATTCCAATCTCGCGGTGCTGGAGAATGCTCTGCAAAGGTATGATAATGCCCTCGCCTATATCGAGCGTTTTCTCGCGCTATCGCCAAATAACACGCGTGGGTTACTGATGAAATTGCATTTTGCCACGGCCTTGGGCAAGGTGGAGACAGCGCAGGCAGTTATCGCTGCATTGCAACAGAAGGATCAGCAGGGTAAGTTGACGGTCGCTCAACAACAGACTCTGGCACTGTACCTGGAGAATTAGCCTGTGAAAGTATCTATTGTCATTCCGGCCAAGAACGAGGAGCTCGGTTTAGCCGTCCTGCTTCCCGAATTGATTGAGCTCTACCCCGACGCCGAAATCATTGTCGTGAATGACGGCTCTACGGATACCACGGAACAGGTCTGCATCGATGCCGGGGTCAGGGTCATTACGCATCCGTACTCCAAGGGCAATGGCGCGGCAGTCAAGGCGGGAGCTCGCGCCGCCAAAGGTGATTACCTGGTGTTCATGGATGGCGATGGCCAGCACAGCGCGGCCGACATCGACAGATTGGTCAGCAAGGTGGATGAGGGCTATGACCTGGTTGTAGGTGCACGCAGTGGCAGGGATTCACAGGCCAGCGTTGCCCGCTGGAGTGCCAATGCGTTTTACAACGGTTTTGCCAGCTGGATGGTCAACCGCAAGATAGATGATTTGACTTCGGGCTTTCGCTGCGCCAACCGCAGAAAATTCCTCGGCTTCCTGTACCTGTTGCCCAATGGTTTCAGCTATCCCACCACCTCAACGATGGCATTCTTTCGCGCGGGGTATTCCGTCGGTTTTGTTCCCATTACCGTGTCGAAACGGCTGGGGAAAAGCCACATCAGCATGATGAAGGATGGTATCCGTTTCCTGTTGATCATTTTCAAAGTGGGGACACTCTATTCGCCGTTGAAGATCTATTTCCCAGCAGCCGTGATCGTCTCCGGTTTGGGGTTCCTGAATTACTTCCTGACGGTGATGAGTTCTGGTTGGCGCTTTACCAACATGAGCACAATGCTCATTCTCGCGGGGATGGTGATGTTCCTCATCGGGTTGCTCTCCGAGCAGCTGACCAACCTGCAATTCAAGGATACCTCCAATCCCAATGACCGGCGCGCCGGATAAATCTTCCGGCGGTACACACCTTCGGCTTCACAGGATTGATCCAGAATTCCCCGCGGTACTGCTGGGGCACTAAGTGCCGAAATGTGACAAAAATTGTCACATTTCGATCTGCACGCTGTGACCATCCGGCTCAGGCCAGCGTCTCAGTCACGTGGCCCTGAATGATTTAGATATCCCAAGTGCTTGAATATAATAAGAAAAATATTTTTTTTTTTTTTTTAATTGTCTTGGCACGCTATCTGCTATGTGATTATCGGCCCAGGAGCATTCAGCGCAAGATTTGCACACGCGGGCGACTAACCAATTACAAGAGAGCGTTAAAAAATGAAAACAAGACAGAAATCTGAAAGGGGCTTTACTCTTATCGAACTGATGATCGTCATTGCGATTGTCGGCATACTGGCGGCTATTGCACTCCCCGCTTACCAGGACTATATCGCGCGTTCCAAGATGACTGAACCGCTGGCGGCCCTGGCTGAGGCGAAAACCACTATCGCCGAGTATGTCGCCACAAACGGTTTCCCGGATGACGTGACTTCGTTCGGAATCAACACTGCTTATCGTCCGGGAAGCGAGATCTTGGTCAGCCTGGAAATGTACCCGCAGTCCGGAAGCATAAGCCCCGGCGAATCTGTCTATGTTGGTGCGGAGGTGTTCGACGCCGTATGGACTGGCGGTACGCCCGAGGTTGGCGACCCGGTGAGCTTCTTCCAACTGTCTGGTTCCACCAATGCTGACGGCACCATGACCTGGGAGTGCATCAGCGGTTGGGGTCCGAACAAGGAAACTCCGGTACCCACCAAATACCTGCCCGCCAACTGTCGCGGTTAGGTTGGCCTCATGTAGCTGGCTGTTTGAGAAACCCGGCTTCTGACGAGCTAGTGTTTCTCAGCAAATAGCAGAGTCCGGTTTCATCAATGATGGGACCGGCAAATAAAAAAGCCCGGCGTCTGCCGGGCTTTTTTTTATGTAGTTTGGCGCGGTGCATCCAGTGCTCCGGGCATTTGCTGCCCCGGTGGCGCAATTACGCGCTACGACTGACTGGCCTTCGCCTCCCTGCGCCGCGCGTGCAACACCGGTTCAGTGTAACCGTTGGGTTGCTCCTCACCGAGAAACACGAGATCGCAAGCCGCCTGGAACGCGATACTGTTATCAAAGTCCGGGGCCATAGTGCGATAGGCGGGGTCTCCCGCATTCTGCGTATCCACCACGGCAGCCATACGCTCCAGTGTCTCGCGTACCTGCGCTTTGGTACATACACCGTGATGCAGCCAGTTGGCGATATGCTGGCTGGAGATACGCAACGTGGCGCGGTCTTCCATGAGCCCGACGTGATGGATGTCCGGCACCTTGGAGCACCCCACGCCCTGGTCGATCCAGCGCACCACGTAGCCGAGTATGCCCTGCGCGTTGTTGTCCAGTTCCCGTTGTATGTCAGCGTCACTGAGTCCGGCGGCACCCTTCAGCGGGATGCAGAGTATATCGTCCAGCGAGGCGCGGCTTTGTCCCTTGAGTGCTTCCTGGCGCTGGGCGACATTCACCTGGTGGTAGTGCATGGCGTGCAGTGTGGCCGCGGTGGGTGAGGGCACCCATGCGGTACTGGCACCAGCCTGTGGGTGCGCGATCTTGTTTTTCATCATATCGGCCATCAGGTCCGGCATCGCCCACATACCCTTGCCAATCTGCGCTTTGCCGAGCAGGCCACAGCGCAGGCCGGTATCGACGTTCCAGTCCTCGTAGGCGTTGATCCAGGGCTCCTGCTTCATGGCGCCCTTCGGGGTCATTGCGCCGGCTTTCATGCTGGTGTGTATCTCGTCGCCGGTGCGATCCAGAAAGCCGGTGTTGATGAAGACAAGCCGATCCTTCGCCGCGCGAATACACTCCTTGAGGTTGATGGTGGTGCGGCGCTCCTCATCCATGATGCCCACTTTCAGGGTGTTGCGCGCGAGCCCGAGAATGTCCTCGATACGGTCAAAGAGCTCACAGGTAAAAGCCACTTCCTCCGGTCCGTGCATTTTCGGCTTCACGATATAGACACTGCCCTGCCTGGAGTTGCGGCCGTCCTCGTCCGTTTTGTTCAGGTCGTGCAGTGCAATCATGGCTGTGAACAGGCCGTCCATGATGCCTTCCGGTATTTCGGCTCCCTGTGCGTCAAGAATTGCCGGCGTGGTCATCAGGTGGCCGACATTGCGCACGAACATCAGGCTGCGTCCGGGCAGCACCAACTCGCCGCCGTCAGGCGCGGTAAACGTCCGGTCCGGGTTGAGGCGACGGGTGACCGTTTTATCACCTTTGGCAAAGCTGTCGCTGAGGTCGCCGCGCATCAGCCCCAGCCAGTTTGCGTACGCGACGGATTTGTCCTCGGCATCGACCGCGGCGACGGAGTCTTCACAGTCCTGGATGGTCGTGAGCGCGGCTTCCAGCACCACGTCCTTTACGCCGGCGGCATCGGTTGCGCCAATCGGGCTGGCGGGATCAATCTGGATTTCAATATGCAGGCCGTTGTGCCGCAACAGGACACTGGCAGGTGTTGCCGCATCGCCAGTGTAACCGCGCAATTGCTCCGGTGCCTGCAGTGCAGACTGTGCGCCGTCGCCGAGAGTGACCTGTAGTGCGCCATTAACAACAGTGTACCCGGTAGCGTCGGCGTGGCTGCCAGAGGTCAGCGGGCAGTGGCTGTCGAGGAAGTGTTTGGCATAGGCGATGACCTTGTCCCCGCGCACGGGATTGTAAGCGCCGGCGCGTTCGGCGCCGTCGTCTTCGGGGATGACATCCGTACCGTAGAGAGCGTCGTAGAGGCTGCCCCAGCGCGCATTGGCAGCGTTGAGCGCGTAGCGCGCGTTCATCACCGGCACCACGAGTTGCGGCCCGGCCAGGACGGCAACTTCCGCGTCGACGCCTGTTGTGCTGATCTGGAAGTCCGGCCCTTCCGGGAGGAGATAGCCGATGTCCTCAAGAAACGCCCGATACGCAGCCCGATCGTAGTCCGGGCCGTTGTTCGCCAGGTGCCAGGCGTCGATCTGCGCCTGCAATTGATCCCGGTG
>JAGRIK010000294.1 GCA_020443325.1 Halioglobus sp. | reverse complement strand
TTTTCCACGCTGTGGAATGCCGGCGCATAAAAAATGACCACGTAGTTATCAGTAATCTGCAGGTCGTGAATGATACCTTTGCGCGCGAATTCAACCGGAATGGTTCGCATATGCTTGCCGCCGGCATCGAAGATCTGCACCCAGTAATTGGGGCTGTCCCAGCGCTGTGTGCAGGACACCAGTTGGCCGGTCACCGGGCACACCTTGGGATGCGCGGTAAGCGCGTCACCCGGCTGCAGGGCGCCGTCGTAGTCGTACAGGCCGACCGTGGACAGGTCCGCGTTGAGCAGGTGCGGAAAGCCACCCTCCCACATCGCCAGCAGTTTGTCCCCGTGATACATGACATTGGTATTGGCGGTATTGCGAATGGGGCTGGGTTCGCCGCCGGCGTCTATCACATCCTGCGGTACCGGCAACAGCTTGCCGACGCTACCGTAAATGGTGCGATTGAATTTGCGCTCGGTCTGCAGGTGGCTGGTCTGTACCCAGCGGTTCTTGTACTGTACATGGCCATCCTTGAAGTAGACGGCGTGCACCATGCCATCGCCGTCCAGCGGGTAGACATAATGATTGGGCTGGTATGCCACGTTGGCGCCATCGCGCATGTAGGCGCCGAGCAACTGCTTGGGCACAGTGCCCTCCACCCGCAGCTGTGTTTCATCGAAATCCCGTTCTTGGTCGATGGGGGCGTAGTTTCCCTGCAAATAGGGGAAAGCACTCAAATCCATGAAGTAAACCTCTCTCAGAGCGATTAATGCCGCGCAGGCTGGTTATCTATCGCTGGAATATTAGCAGCTCGGTTACGTTAAAAACAGTCCCGTCTGTTTCTTTTTTGCCAGTACAAGGCTACAGTTCACCTCCGGGAACAGGAACTTCCATTGCGCGAAAGACTAACAGGCCGGATCAGCAGTTCCGTTGAAAATCGCCGCACTGCCCAGAGGCGCCCTGCCCGTGCGTGCCAGCCGCGTGTACCAGGCGTATCTGATCGGCCAAAAACACAGTCACGGCTGCTGCCTGGCGAGGTATCATTGGTATCAATGCAGACAAAAATGAACAAACAGAACACGTTTTCAGGAGAAATAATGTGACCTTACCCAAAGAGACGCTGCTGCGGGCCTACCGCCAGATGAAAACCATCCGTGAATTCGAGGAACGCGCCCACGCGGAAATCATGAACGGGCAGATTCCGGGTTTCACCCACCTCTACACTGGCCAGGAAGCCAATGCGGTGGGCGTGTGCGAGCATCTGAGCGACGCCGATACCATCATCAGCACCCACCGCGGTCACGGCCACTGCATCGCCAAGGGCGCCGATGTCATCGGTATGATGAAGGAGCTATGGGGCTCCTCCGAAGGGCTGTGCAAGGGCAAAGGCGGATCCATGCACGTCGCTGACTTTGAGAAGGGCATTCTCGGCGCAAACGGCATAGTCGCGGGCGGCCCCCCCATCTCCGTGGGTTCGGCGCTGGCGGCAAAGATTCGCGGCAATACCAACGTGGCCGTGTCCTTTTCAGGCGACGGCTCAGTCAACCAGGGCACCTGCTTCGAGGCCATGAACCTGGCGGTGGTGCTGCAGGTTCCCGCCATCTTCGTGATCGAGAACAACTATTACTCCGAACACACCAACATCAGTTACGCCGTGGGCTGCGATGACCTCAAAGCCCGCACCGAAGCCTTCGGTTTCCCGGTGTTCGTGGCGGATGGCGCCGATTTCTTCGCGGTCTATGAAGCCGCCGGCAAGGCAATAGCACACGCCCGCGCCGGCAAGGAACCCGCCGGCGTATTCGCCGAACAGGGTCGCTATCACGGCCATTTCGTGGGCGATCCACAGCACTATCGCGGCGCGGGCGAACTGGACGATTTGCGCAAGAACCACGACTGCCTGAAAAATTTCCGCGCCCGCATGCTCCAGACCGGGGAATTGGGAAGCGAGGAACTTGACGCAGTGGACGCAGAAGTAATGGCCCTGATCGACAGGGCCGTCGCCGAGGCCAAAGCCGCACCGCGCCCGACCCCAGAGCAGGTCGAGCAAGACGTCTATATCACTTACGGGGCCTGAGGGAGACAACCATGCCAGTAAAAACAATGCGCGACGCCAT
>JAGRIK010000293.1 GCA_020443325.1 Halioglobus sp. | reverse complement strand
TTCACAAAGCGAATCACGTGGAGCGACTGAAACGCCTACTGGGGTGCGAGCCCGTCGCACACGACAACCCCCCGACAGCGCCAAACGATCAGTTGCCAGCAGACCGGTTAAATGGCCAGAAGTTGGGCAACAACAGCGCCACAACACGCATTTCGAGCGATTTGCGCACCACAGCATCCATCGCTTCGGTCGCGCGCGCCAGCCATACATCCACGACGGGTTTGCCGACTTTATCCACCGGCACCGTTGCAATCAGGCGCGCCATGGATTCGATCGCCTGGCGCAGGGGCTCTGTGGTATCTGCAGGCAGATTAACGGTTTCTGCCAAAGGACGTTCAATGTCGCCGCCTGATTTCAGTTGCTTCCGCAACATTTGCAACTGCAGGTAGTAACGTTCGGCCACGTCTTCACCGGGAAGAATAAACGAGCCGTGCGGTTCCCCGAGCGTATCAAAGATGTACGCCTGATCGTGGGCCATGTGTGAATGGAAATACCACTGCTGCGCTTCATCGTGCAGAAACGACCAGATATCGTTCTCACGCATATCCTCTGATCTGTCCAGGAAGGTATCGGTGGGCAGTGCGTAGCGCAACTGGTGCTCACGTGCGTTCAATGTACGCCTGTCCATGAGTGTCAGCGGGCGGGTGACCTGTTGCAGGGGAATCCACAGGTTCACCAGTACCAGTGGCGAGATACGGTTACTGCCATCGGGTGTCTGGTGACGGAACATCCACGGAGCGAAGCCCCGCATCATCTGTTTCAGCGGTGTGCCACGCACGTCCTGGTCGCCATGTATCGCCAGCGCGACATCGTGACCATTCATCTCGCCCATCTCGGTATCGGGGTCAACCTTGAGCCCGTTGGGCCCACCCTTGCGCATGATCAGCCCTTCTGGTGCGACATGCAGCATCTTCAGGCAGCGTCCCCTCGACAAGGGGAACACGCGGCCGTTCAGCAGGCGGCGCAACTGGCGGGCTTGCGGCACGGTGATTTCACCCGCCTGCCGAATCTGTGCGAGCAAATTCTGCAGGGAATCACTGCGGGCCAGGCTGATGGACTCAAACCCCATGGTGCGAAAATTCAGCGGGGGCTGCCCCGGCGCGGACCAGTCGCGCACCTGGCAGCGCCGGTATTCAAACTGCCGGGAAAACGGCTCGTCGATCGGACGGGTGATAGCCCGCTTCAAGCCGCGGTCATCGACGTCATCAATAACTTCATCGGGCCTGGAAAACCCCAGGTTTGCATCTACTGCCACCACCGCCATCGATGTCTCCCGCTTTTTCGGACAGCGCCAAAACGTCTATCGCAGCATGCTATTGATGATGGCCCTGCGTCAACTTGCCATGTGTAGCGCCACTCAAATACACTGCTACGGATTTGACGAATAGCCCGTGGAGAAACGAGATGTCCAAAGTCGTAGTAATCAGCTCCGATTGTCATGCTGGAGCGCTCCCCGAGGGCTACAAACCCTATATGCCAAAGGAGCTTCATGCTGCGGCGGATACCTGGTGGCTGCAGTATGCGCGCGAGATGATGAAGCGCATGGGCACGTTCTTCGACCAGGAGGCGGCCCAGGATTTCAACAGCCGCTCCGGCGACCAGGGCGCCGGGCGCATGGATCCCTCTGCCGCATCCAAGGCGGCCAGGGCCACCGATGCAGAGCTGTGGGACTACCTCTGTGATCCCGACAGCATGATCGCCCCGCGGCGCGGCGAATATGAGCCTGATATTCGATTGCAGGAACTGGAAGCCGACGGGATTGCCGGGGAAGTCATCTTTCCGCAGATGGCACCTTTCGGCGCGGGCCTCATGCAGTACCGTCACGAGGTGACACCCGAGCAGAGCCTGGCGGGCAATCGCGCCTATAACCACTGGCTGGCAGATCTGTGCAGTAAGAACCCCGGGCGCCATGCCGGCGTTGCGATCATCAATGTGGACGACATCCAGGTCGCGGTAAACGAGATTCGGGACGCGCACAAACGGGGGCTGTTCGGCGGCGTACTGCTACCTACCAGCACCGGGCCCCATCCGTTTTATCACGATTACAAACGCTATGCGCCGCTGTGGAGCGTCTGCGAAGAACTGAATATGCCGATCCATACCCATTCCGGCTGGTCGCCGGATTACGGTGATGTGCCCAATGCCACCATGATGTTCATCAGTGAAGTGGATATGTGGGCGCACCGCCCATTCACTGCACTGCTCTGGTCAGGCGCCTTTGAACGCCACCCAAACCTGAAGATGGTTTTCACCGAAACAGGGTGTGGCTGGATTCTGGAGACGCTGCGGGTACTTAAGTTCAAGATCGATAACCCGATCTTCGCGCACTTCATGAAAGACCTGTCGCTGACACCGCAGGAGTACTTCCAGCGCAACTGCTATATCGGGGCCTCTTTCCTTGCACCTCACGAGGTCGGCAGCCGTCATGCCATCGGCGTCGATAAACTGATGTGGGGTTCGGATTACCCGCACATGGAAGGCACCTGGCCCAATACCATGCACAAGCTGCGCGAAACCTTCCACGATGTGGACGAGAAAGAAATTCGCAGCATTCTGGGAGAAAGCGCCATCGATGTCTTTGGCTTTGACCGCGCACTGATGCAGAAAGCGGCAGAGCGAATCGGGCCCAGTCTCAGCGACATTCAACAGGCCGTGACGACCTGACTCCAGAAAGCTGTGTGATGAGGCACCTCAACTACAATCACCTGCTCTATTTCTGGACGGTTGCCCGCGAGGGCAGTATCGCCAAGGCCACGCAGAGCCTGCATTTAACGCCCCAGACTATTAGCGGGCAGTTGAAGTTACTGGAGGAGTCGGTCGGGGAACCCCTGTTCCAACGCGTGGGGCGCGGACTGGCCATGACCGAAACCGGGCATATGGTTTACCAGTACGCCGATGAAATCTTTGCGCTGGGAGCAGAACTCGCGTCACGGGTAAAAACGGGGCGCGTCATCGTGCCGGCGGTACTGGCGGTGGGCGTGGTGAACTCGATACCCAAGTTGGTCGCCTCGCGGATACTGCAACCCGTATTCGACGCTGAAGTGCCGATGCGACTGGTGTGCATTGAAGGTGGGCTGGAGGGATTGCTGGGGGACCTCGCGGTGCACCAACTGGACCTGGTGCTCTCCGATCGTACAATTCCCGCCGGCCTTTCCGTAAAGGCGTTCAGTCACGCATTGGGCGCGAGTGAGATTGCCCTGTTCGGGAAGAAGGGTTCGACTCGTGCCTACGAGAAAAATTTCCCGCAGTCCCTGGATAAAGCCCCCGTGCTGCTCCCGACGATGGATAACCCCATCAGGCGCGCGCTCGACGACTGGTTCGACCAGAACAATATCTCACCGACGCTGGTGGCTGAATTCGAGGACAGCGCCCTGATGAAGGCTTTCGGTGAGGCGGGCAATGGCATATTCCCGTCCCCGGTTGCGATCAGCAGGGAAGTGGAACAAAAGTACCATGCCAGGTGCATCGGGCCGGCCAGCGGCGTTATGGAGACCTACTATGCGATCTCTCCGGAGCGAAAATTAAAACACCCCGCAGTACTGCGAATCATTGAAGCGGCGCGAAAAGAACTGCAGCCGGCGTGAGCCGAGCAGCATTCAGTGGCGCAACCACTGTGCATCGGACAGCAGGCAGATGCCCCCGCTTCGGCGGATGAGTGGCCTGACACCCTCCAGCAGCCGCTCGATAGTCGCCTGGTCATCACAGGCGATCAGTAACAAGCTATTACTGGACTCCCCGGAAAACTCATCCGCCCGTCGCACGCCGCGATCACCCGCTCCGCGGACATCTGGAACCAGGGTGTAGCCCGGCACATTCAATTCCTCAAGGACACGAATGAGCGAGGGTACCATCGGCGTCTCTATAACAATCTCTATGCGTTTACAGGGTTTCATAGCAACCACTTCACTAGTGCGTGATAGGTGGGAATGCCTATCAACAGGTTTAATGGGAACGTGATAGCCAGCGACATGGTCAGGTAACTGGCGGGGTTGGCCTCAGGCAGTGCGAGGCGCATGGCCGCCGGCACCGCGATGTAGGACGCACTGGCCGCCAGCACGATAAAGAGCAGCGCATTGCCTTCCGTCAAACCGAGCAGCCAGCCAAGCCCCAGACCGAGTGAAGCATTCAGGACAGGCAACAACAACCCGGCCAGCAGCATCAGCCGCATCACCTTGCCATTCGAGCGACCATCCCGGGCCTGTTGCAAATCCCGCAGCCTGCGCGCCGCAACAATACCCATGTCGAGCAGGAACAGGCAGAGCACACCCAGGAACAGGTCCTTGACCAGTGGCGCCACCTGCCGCATACCCTCGGTACCACTGACCCATCCGGCCACCATACTGCCCATGATCAGGAATACCGAACCGTTAAACACGGCCTCTCGCAACAAATGCTTCCAGGAAAATGGCGCCGCAGCCTCACTCTGCTTGTTGCCAAAATGATTGTACAGCAGGATTCCCACGATGATTGCCGGGGACTCCATCAACGCCATGGCGGCGACCATGTATCCACTCCAAGCGATACCCTGCATATCCAGGTACCCCGCCGCCGTCACAAACGTCACAGCGCTCACCGAACCATAAGTGGCTGCGATCGCGGCGGCATCGGCAATGGGGAAGCGCCGGCGCAGGAGCACAAAGGAATACACGGGGATCAGGGCTGACAGTGCCATCGCTGACACGAGCGTGAACAGCACCGTGGCGTCGATATCCGACTCAGACAGTGCGACGCCACCCTTGAACCCGATCGCAAAAAGCAGGTAAAGCGACAGGAACTTGGCGACCTGGCCAGGGATTTCGAGGTCGGAGCGCGCCAGTACTGCCGCACCGCCGAGGAAGAAGAACAACAGGGGTGGGGAACTGAGATTACTCAGGAAGACCGACATCATGGGCTGGTTTCACCGCGCAGTTTGGCTGACTTCTCCAGCACCTTGTCGCGCAGGCCCGCCTTGTAGTCACGCAGCCGCTCGCGCAGCGCCGGGTCGCCGGTCCCCAGCATCTGGACCGCCAGGATTGCCGCATTCGCGGCGTTGTCGATCGCGACTGTTGCCACCGGCACGCCCGCTGGCATCTGTACGATGGATAAAATGGCGTCGACGCCCTGCAGGCGTGTTGCGCTGATCGGGACGCCGATCACCGGGAGCACGCTCAACGCGGCCACCATACCCGGCAGGTGGGCGGCCCCGCCCGCGCCCGCAATAATCACCCTCAACCCGCGCGCTTCCGCGCTGGACGCGTATTCATGCAACTTGTCCGGCGTGCGGTGGGCGCTGACGATATCGATCTCGTAGCCGATACCCAGTTCCTCCAGCATGTCTGCCGCTGCCTGCATCTTTGGCAGGTCGGAGTCGCTGCCCATGATTATGCCTATCACTGCTGTCATGCTGCTTTTCCCTCGTTGTGGAGCCTTTCCAGTGCGCTCCCGGCCTGCTGCAACGCGTCGCCAACGCTGCGGCCGACGGCGTTGATGTGGCCCATTTTGCGACCGGCATGCCCGGGCGTCTTACCATACCAGTAAATCGTCGCGCCCTGTTCAGGCAGGGTTTGCACTGTCGGACCCGGGGGGCAAACCGTCCTGAAGTTTTCGCTGTACAGAATATTCAGCATCACGGCCGGGGACACCAGGCTGCCCGGCTGCAGAGGCATACCCAGCACCGCGCGCGCATGTTGCTCAAACTGGGACACACTACAGGCATCCATTGTCACGTGCCCGGAATTGTGGACCCGGGGAGAGATTTCATTGATCAGAAGCTCCCCTTTCGCGGTGAGGAACATTTCAACTGCAAACACACCGACACCGCCCAGCGCTGCAATCGCCCGGTGAGCCAGGGCCTTCGCCTCCCCGGTTTTTCCCGAATCAATTACGGCAGGCATAACAACGGTTGAGACAGAGTTCAATTGTGCATCAAACTCCATACTCACGGGCGGGAAAATCTCAATTGCACCAGAGTGTGAGCGCGCGACAATAACAGCGACTTCCCGACAATCCGGCAGGAAGGGCTCCACCACGCTGGGCACATTCCAGAGCGCCTGCGATGAAGTTATCGGTGCCAGGATCTGCACGCCACGGCCATCGTAACCACCCTGACACGCTTTTTGCACAAGGCAGTCCCCCAGCGTCCCGGTCAGTTCTCCTATAGGCAGGTTGTTCCCTGACAGCACACGAAAAGGCAGCGTAGGCAGACCCTGCTGTACCAGCCACTCTTTCTGCCGACCTTTGTCCTTCAACAGCAGCAGCGTTTCGGCGCGTGGCCAGACGGCACAATGGCCCCGCTCCTCGGCTGCAGCGAGGTGGAAAAGCGTTTCGTCGGGGATTGCTTCCTTGTCGAATGTTACGACATCGCAACTGGCTAGAAACTGTTCGACGACGGCGATGTCGTCCAGCGCCGCGACGAAACGTTTATCGGCGCGGTGCAGCGCCGGTGCGTCGCCTGGCTCGGCGAGAATGGACACCTCGGCGCCCAGCGCCTGGGCGGCCTCACACACATACAGGGCGAGTTGCCCACCGCCGATAATGCCCAGCCTGCTCGTCACCCGAGGCACCCGGCCAATGGAACTGTGTCGGGGTGAAGACAGATCCAATGATCCAGGAAGACAAGAGGCATGGCGGTTCCCTGTAGAATTTCGGGGGCAAAGGATAAGCGCTCATATTATTCTGACAATTCGATTCTAAATTACAGAT
>JAGRIK010000292.1 GCA_020443325.1 Halioglobus sp. | reverse complement strand
TGGCGGCTGATACACCAGTCCTGGATGTCGCGCATCCAGGCAAAGTAGGTGTTTTCCCACTGCCTGGGGACGAACTGTATGTCCCCGTTCTCAACGGCGGCGATGGCGGGCCCGGCCAGCTTCCTGGCGTCCACGTACCACTGGTCTGTGAGGTAGGGTTCGATGACTACACCGGAGCGGTCCCCGCGAGGGACTTTCAGCGTGTGATCTTCCACCTTGTTCAGCAGGCCAAGGGCTTTCAGGTCGGCGACAACCCGCTCGCGTGCCTCCACCCGGTCGAGACCGCGGTAGGCGGCAGGCGCCGCGTCACTGATGGCTGCGTCGTCATTGAAAATGTTGATCATCGGCAGGCCGTGCCTGCGGCCGACCTCGTAGTCATTGAAATCGTGGGCGGGTGTGATTTTCAGGCAGCCGGTGCCGAATTCGCGGTCGACATACTCGTCCGCGATGACGGGTATTTCCCGGTCGCACAGCGGCAAGCGCACACTGCGGCCAATCAGGTGTGCGTAGCGCTCGTCTTCGGGATGGACCGCCACGGCGGTATCGCCGAGCATGGTTTCCGGGCGTGTGGTCGCTACTGTCAGGTGGCCCTCGCCACCGGCAAGAGGGTAGTCGAAATGCCAGAGATGCCCTTGTTCTTCCTCGGAAATCACCTCCAGGTCGGAGATGGCGGTGTGCAGCGAGGGGTCCCAGTTGACCAGGCGTTGGCCGCGGTAAATGAGTCCCTCACGGTACAGTTGAATAAACACTTCCTGCACCGCTGCGCTGAGGCCCGGGTCCATCGTGAAGAGCTCGCGCGACCAGTCAAGTGATGAGCCGAGACGCCGCAGTTGGCGGGTAATCGTGCCCCCGGATTCCTCCTTCCACTGCCAGACCTTCTCGATAAATTTCTCGCGTCCCAGATCGTGACGGCTGATTCCCTGTGCGGCCAATTGCCGTTCAACTACCATCTGGGTCGCAATGCCTGCGTGATCGGTACCTACCTGCCACAGCGTGTTATCGCCCAGCATCCGGTGGTAGCGAATCAGCGCGTCCATGATCGCTTCCTGGAAGCCGTGGCCCATATGCAGGCTGCCGGTGACATTCGGCGGCGGGATCATGATGCTGTAGGCCTTGTCTCCGCCCTGGGGCGCAAAATAACCTTTTGCTTCCCACTCCTCGTACCAGCGGGTCTCTAGCTCGGCGGGTTTAAACGTTTTATCCATAAAGGGGAAATCCGGGAATGATTGGGCGTGATGCCGGCCAGATAGTGGCGGGCGGCGCGAGCGGGAGATTATACGGTAGTCATGCGGCGACTGGCAGCCCGGCGGACCTAAAGATCGTGCTTTTCCAGCTGGTACCCGCGCTCCTTGTAAAACTTCCAGGAATTGCGCAATGCAGCGAGGTTGTCCGGTTCCTGTGTCACCACCTCGGCGACGCGCTGGAAGCGACTGAAGAACGGGGGGATGCTTAACTGCAGGTTGATCAGCAGATCGTTGTGATTCTCCGGCTCCTGGCCCCAGCCGATGGCGATGGTGTCGGAGTGTTCCTGCCCGAGTAACCCGTGCGGGAGAAAACTGGCGGGCCGAAAGCTCCACAGCAGTTCATCCAGCTGGCTGGCCTGCGCTTGATCGGCGGCGTTGATGAAGATGCGATGCCCGCGCTGGAACGCCTTGTCAGCGAGGCGTGCGGCCACGTTCAGCCGCTGGCCGGGCGCGGCGCTCTGCACCACATAGAATCCTACCAGCGTCATTGTCCTGCGCGATCCAGCAGATAGCGGGTCAGCAGGGCTACCGGGCGACCTGTGGCCCCTTTCGGCGCGCTGTCCCAGGCAGAGCCTGCGATATCGAGGTGCGCCCAGGAATAATCTTTCGTGAATCGCGAGAGAAAACAGGCGGCTGTAATGCTGCCGCCGCCGGGGCCACCGATGTTCGCGATGTCCGCGAAATTGCTCTTCAACTGGCTCTGGTATTCCTCCCACATCGGCATGCGCCAGGCGCGGTCATGGGTGTCGGTGCCCGCTGCCAGCAGTTGCTCCGCCAACTTGTCCTCGTTGGCGAACAGGCCCGTGGCCTGGGAACCCAGCGCAACGACGCAGGCGCCGGTCAGCGTCGCGATATCAATGACCGTTGCCGGTTTGAACCGGGCCGCGTAGGTGAGTGCATCGCACAGCACGAGGCGACCCTCTGCGTCGGTGTTCAGCACCTCGATCGTCTTGCCCGACATGCTGGTGACCACATCGCCGGGTTTGGTAGCGCCGCCGCTGGGCATGTTTTCAGCCGCAGCAACGATACCCACCACATTGATACCCAGCCCCAGGTCGACAACGGCGCGCATGGTCCCGAAGACACTGGCCGCCCCGCCCATATCAAATTTCATCTCGTCCATCTTGGCACCGGGCTTCAGCGAGATCCCGCCGCTGTCAAAGGTAATACCCTTGCCCACGAGTACATAGGGCTTATCGGCCGCCTTGCCGCCCTTGTAGTGCATCACAATCAGTTTGGCGGGTTGGTCACTGCCAGCCGAGACCGAGAGCAACGCGCCCATCCCAAGCTCCCGCATTTTCTTTTCTTCGACCACAGTCACGCTGAGTTTGGCATTGTTGCGTGCCAGCTTGCGCGCCCGGTTGGACAAATAGGACGGCGTGCAAATGTTGCCCGGCAGGTTGGCGAGGTTGCGCGCCTCATTGACACCGATGCCGATAGATCGGCCCTGGCGCAGCGCATTCCCAGCGGCGCCTGAGGGGAGAGCACCGCTGGTGTTAACAACCAGGCGAGTAAGCTTCCACGGCTCCTTCGGCTTGGACAGGGTCTCGGTATAGCGATACGCGCAGGCGACAAGGTGCCGGGCGAGATAGGTAAGTGTCCAGATCGCCTCCTTCTCTTTCAACTCCAGCGCCGCCAAGTGCAACATCGCCGTTGTGGCCTGCTTGGACTCCAGTGCGCGATACACCTGGTGGCAAAATTTCCGCGCGGCCGCGCGGTCAAATGATTTCGACTCACCACAGCCCACCAGCAGTATGCGTTTGATGGCTCCCACGCCGGGCAACATAAGGCTCTCGCCCGATTTGGCGCTGAAGTCTCCCAGCGCGAGGGCGCTCTTGATGGCGCCAGATGAGGCTTTATCCAGCTTGAGCGCAGCACCCGCCAGCTTCGCGCCCTCAAACAGCGGGACGATCGCGCATTGTGTGCCGGCGGTGTCGACATCTTTAATGTCACGCGCAGTGAATGTCATGGCTGACATGGAATTTCCTCAGTCTGCTTAAAACGCACTAGTTTAAGTCGGGTGGCGACTAAACTGAACCGAAATATCCGCTCGCGCGATTTTTGTGCACTTTCAGGTGAATGGTATTTCTATAAACCGGTATGTAGATATAAGTCCGAAAGTGGAGCATAGGCGTAAAACTGTATCTTATAGGGTTGGGACTGTGCGAGGCAGGACGCCGAGCTCAAGCCCCCATGGACGGGTTCACGGCGGGTCCCAACCCTATAAGATACAGTTTTATGCCGACCCTCGAGCTTAGATAATCGCCATTAAACTCTCAGGTCATTTTCTTGCGCGACTCCTTGGGCAGCAGAACCAGCTCAGTGCGCGAAAGATAGTCGTGCCAGTAACGCTGCCTGCGATCGACAAGGCACCACAGGTAGCCGAGGCCGAGGCAGGCGGCAGAGAGGAGGGCGCCACAGCAGCGTGCGATAGCTTTGCCTGCGGATGGCCGGTCGCCCTGAAAATCCACAAGCTTTATCCGCCACGCCTGCATCCCCAGCGTTTGTCCGCTCTTTAACCAGAAAAGGCTGAAAAAGCCGATGATGCTGAGTGCGGTCAGAAGTTGTACCAGGTGGGGATTCAACACCTCCTGTTCGCCGCCGGTGACGCGCACCATCGTTGCCAGCGCGATCGCATTCACCACGGCGACCAGCGCCACGACCAGGAAGGTATCGTAGAGCATCGCGGCCAGGCGTCGCAGCAGCGAAGGGGAGGGCAGTTGGGGGTTCTCAGTCATGGGCGTGAGTTTAGCATTAACGTCGCTCAGCAGTATTAACGAAAAGTAAATTGAGGGGCTTTTCCACTGCGTGCTACATTGGCCCGGGAAGCGAGAGATCGACAACATGAATGTGCTACTGGTGGAAGACGATAAAGAGGTCGGCGAGTTCATTGTCAGCGAACTGCGCGAGGCCGGGCACAGCTGCGTGCACTCCTGCGATGGCGAGGCGGGACACCTGGCCGCCACCAGTGCGTCATTTGATGTGATGGTGATTGACCGCATGATGCCGCGCATGGATGGCCTGGCGTTGATCAATACACTGCGTGCAGCCGGGGACAATACGCCGGTGCTGGTGTTGAGTGCGCTGGGCGATGTCGACGACAGGGTGCAGGGCCTGCAGTGTGGCGCCGATGACTACCTCGTAAAGCCCTTTGCGATAGCTGAGTTGCTGGCGCGACTTGAAGTCCTGTATCGCCGCGTCAAGGTGCCGGGTGCCGAGGAGCAGACGAGGCTGGCGGTGGGCGACCTGTCCATGGATTTGTTGCGCCAGCATGTGCAGCGCGACCAGACCGTCATCAGCCTGCAACCGCGTGAGTACAAACTGCTGGAGTACCTGATGCGACACGCCGGGCAGGTTGTCACCCGCGCGATGCTGCTGGAGCATGTCTGGGGTTACCACTTCGATCCGCAGACCAACGTCATCGATGTGCATGTGTCGCGACTGCGGCAGAAAATTGACAAGGATTTCGAGCATCCACTGCTCTCCACCGTGCGCGGCGCAGGCTATCGCCTGGGTGCCGAAATAGACAGCTGAGAGCGCCAACGTGCAAGTCAGGGAAGTACTCAGCAGCCTTACCTTCCGCTATATCGCCAAGTATGTGACGGTGTTGAGCGCGTCCGTATTCCTGGTGCTGGGCGCCTTTTATATCTATTTCAGCTACACCTCGTTCAGGGCGCTGGGTGAAAATGTGGTAGACGAGCTGGATACCCTGCAGGTGATCTACCGAGGGCAGGGGTTGTCCGGGGTTGACCAGTACATTTCCGATCAAACAGCGCGCCCCTCAGTGAACCGCTTTTTCTACCTCATCACCGACGGTGCTGGTGCAAAAGTGGCCGGTGACCTGCCGGCCGCACCGCGCTATCAGGAGTTTGACGATGGCTGGCTGGGTTTCGAGATGGACCTGCAGAGCTGGGGGGAATCCATCGATGTGGATTTCGTGGCGCTGCCGATCGCATTGGGTGACGGCTACCGCGCGATTGTGGCCAGTGATTACGCCGATATTGTGAAGCGTGCCGAACTGGTATTCCAGACGCTGTTCAGGGTGATGATTGCGACCCTGATACTGGGGATCACCGGTGGTTTCTTCAGTGCGGCCCGTGCGCTGGACCAGGTGGAACAGCTCAACCGCGAGATATCCCGCATTGTCGCCGGCGGGCCGGGGCAACGCCTTAAAATTGAGGGGGAAGCGGGGTATTTTCGCGCCCTCTCCATCGTGATGAACCAGATGCTGGAGCAGATGGAAACCCTGATGCAGGGTGTGCGCCGCGTATCGGATAACATCGCTCACGATCTGCGCACGCCGCTGACGCGCATGCGCAATGGCCTCAGCAAGTTGCGCAATGCGAAAGAGCCTGTGGAAGGTAAACAGCTGGAGGCGCTGATTGAAGAGTGCGATGACTTGCTGTCCACGTTCAATGCGCTTCTGCGTATTTCGGCGCTGGAGTCGGGCAGTCGCCTTGCCGCTGATACTGAGGTTGACCTGAGAGAGCTGTTGCAAGACGTGGTGGAGTTGTACGAACCGCTCGCCCATGAACACAACATTGTGTTGGAACTGGATGTGCGGCAGCCGCATGTCTGCAAGGGTGAGGCCGATCTGTTGTTCCAGATGTTCGCGAATGTACTCGACAATGCGCTCAAGTATACGCCGGAGCACGGGCGCATCACGGTTCAGTTGCGTCCGGGCCTTGATAATGCCGGACACATCGTAACGATCTCGGACTCAGGGCCGGGGATTCCTGCTGTGGAGCGCAAGAATGTATTTCGTCGCTTTTATCGAGTCGAGACGAGTCGCACAGAGCAGCCGGGGCACGGCCTGGGGTTGAGCCTGGTGCAGGCCATCGTACAGTACCATCACGGCGCGGTAGTGCTGCGCAGTAACAATCCCGGATTGCAGGTGAGGTTGGAACTGCCTTGAGCGGGGTTACTCCTCCAGGGAAATGTGATCGGTACGAGGCGAGGCAGCCGGAACGGGCCTGCGGTTTTTTTCCCCGTCCGTGGCGTCCCCCGGAGGGAGTGTGTCGAGGTGGCTCAGATCCAGCGACGGTGCCTGTGGCTCGGGTGCCTTACAGTCGCTGAAGTCCGTACCCTCCGCCGACAGGGACAGCCCCTCCAGGTTAGGAGAGAGTGGGACGCCGGATGTGTCCAGATTGGGAATGGTGTCGCCTACCGCTCCCATACTGAGATGACCCGTATCGGGCGGTGGCGGCGGTGGTGGAGCCATCTCTGAGAGCCGCTCCGGTGAGGCATCAACGGTAAATTGGGACGTGTCCACATCGCGTATGACGGGCTCAGCGCGCTCGTTCTCGCGCAGTACCTCAGTGCCCGGAGGTGCCAGCGCTATACCACTTGTGTCCTCGCCCGCTTGCGGTTGATCGGCTGCCGCCTCGGATGAGCCAGAACCCGCCTGGTAGCCGGTTTCATCTGGTGCTGCCGCCAGCGCGGCGATTTTTTCGGCAGCGGTCATAGCCCCGGAGGGCGCGGGTTTTGCAGCGGCGGCTGGTGGATTCGCTCGCTGGATAATCGGTCGTGCACCCGCCTGCTCCAACGCGTTTTTGTATTTTACGGCTGTCGCCTTGTCGCATTCCCGCTTGATCAACTGGCGTTTGCCAGAGAAGAGTTTGTCCAGCGTGGCCTGGTCTGCATTAAACAGCTTCGCCAGTTTGCCGCGGACGTCATGCGAATCGAAGCCGTCCATCACCTGGCCGGCGAAATATACGTTGTAGCGTTCGTCCACTGGGAGGCCCTCCCGTCGTTGTTTCGCGTGCCAGTATAACGCTTACCCGCGCGCGGGTCTCGTATGCAGTTCGTCGGGCAGGCATGGTCGGGCTTGAGGTCTCACCGTTTGTGGTCGCTTCTGGTAACATGGCGGGCCGAACAGACGTAACCCCATTACTGATGAGTGACCGCGTACCCACCCGATTCGTAAATACCCTGCTGCGCATGGTCGACGACAGGGGCTATGATTTCAGCACCATACTGGATGATGCGGGCCTCGATTTTGATCCCCTCAACAAGGATGATCCGGCCTACCGCGATGAGATCAGCGCGATGCAGTACTCACGCATCTATCAGAGCGTTCTCAGTTTATTGCAGGATGAAACGTTTGGCACCACGGGTAGCGAACTGGTCGCCCCCGGTGCCTTCCGGATGATGTGCTATTGCATTATCTCGTGTCGCAACCTGGGCCAGGCCATCCAGCGGGCCTCCGAGTTCTACCGGACATTTTTTGACGAGCGCAGCCAGTTGTACGCCAATTTCAGCGATCAGTTTGCGCGCGTGGGTTATCGCACCATTTCGCGGGAGGAGCGACCCCGTGTTGCGGTGGCGGATGGCTACGGACTGTCACTGTGGCATCGCTTCTTCGGCTGGTTGTGTGGCCGCCCGCTTGAATTAAAGCGGGTGGATTTCAGCGGTGATACGCCGGAGCGGCTGGAAAAATACGAGGAATTGTTTGGTTGCCCACTCTATTTCAACCAGGTGAACGATTTACTGTATTTTGACAGTGCCTGCCTGGCCTGGCCCCTCGTGCATACGGAACACTCGCTGCGTGAGTTTTTGCGCACGGCGCCCTATCAGTTGCTGCTGATGGAGAGCAATCCGCAGGGCAGGAATCTCTCAGCCCAGGTGAAGGCCATGATAGGCCATGAGTTCAGCGAGGGCTTTCCAGGCTTTGAAACCATCAGCCGCGCGCTGAATATGTCTGCGCCGACGCTGCGCCGCAGGTTAAAGCGCGAGGGTACGACGTTCCAGCAACTCAAGGACGAGGCGCGTTGCGAGGCGGCCAAGCTCTGCCTCGATCGCCCGGAGCTGTCGATTAATGAGGTTGCGCTGCAGATGGGATTCACTGACCCGAGTGCGTTCCACCGCTCGTTCAAGAAATGGACGCAGCTGACGCCGGGTCAGTTTCGCGCCAGCCGCCGGGCGCGTAAAAGCTGAACTGAGCGCTGTCCCCACCTCCGTTGCTTCGTTATAATTCCCTCCTTTCACTAGTGTTATTGACGGGTATTTGCATGACAGTGCAGCAGGATATCGAACAAAAGCTCCAGGCCACATTTTCACCTGTCGCGCTGGAGGTGGCTAACGAAAGCCATATGCACAGCGTGCCGGCCAACTCCGAAACCCATTTCCGTGTGGTGCTGGTCAGTGCGAACTTTGACGGCTGCCGAAGCGTTGCCCGCCACCAGCAGGTCTACGCCGCGCTCGCCGAACAGATGGCAGGGCCGGTGCACGCACTGGCGCTGCACACGTATTCCCCCGCCGAATGGCAGGCGCGTGAGCAGCCGGCGCCGGCATCGCCGCAGTGCCACGGTGGCAGCAAAGCAGAATCGCAGTAGGGACCTTGTTGTGAATCCAGTTGTCGTAGCCGCGCTCTACAAATTTGTCGCCCTTCCGGATTACCACGCCCTGCGGGAACCCCTGCTCGATGTCTGCCTGGCAGCAGGTACGCGCGGCACGCTGTTACTCGCCGCGGAAGGCATCAACGGCACCATTGCCGGCAGTCGCGAAAGCGTCGACAAGGTGCTCTCCTACCTGCGCAGTGATCCACGCCTGGCTGACCTGGAGCACAAGGAGTCGCACGACGAGGACATGCCGTTTTACCGCATGAAGGTCAAACTGAAGAAGGAAATTGTCACGATGGGGGTGGCAGGCGTTGATCCCAATGCGCGTGTCGGTACCTATGTCCGCCCGCAGGACTGGAACGCGCTGGTGAATGATCCCGAGGTTTTGCTCATTGATACCCGCAACGATTACGAATGCGATATCGGCAGCTTCAGGGGCGCGGTAGATCCCCGCACAGTTAACTTCCGGGAGTTCCCGGGGTATGTGCGCGCCAATCTGGACCCGGCTGTACACAAGAAGGTCGCGATGTTCTGCACGGGTGGTATTCGCTGCGAGAAAGCCTCGGCATTTATGCTAAACGAGGGCTTCGAGGAGGTCTACCACCTGCAGGGCGGTATCCTGAAGTATCTGGAGGAAGTGCCGGAAGAAGAGAGTACCTGGGAGGGCGAATGTTTCGTCTTCGACAACAGGGTGGCCGTCGACCACCGGTTGGAAAAGGGGCAGTATGACCAGTGCCATGGCTGCCGCCACCCGATAACCGAGAAGGACAAGCTGTCCGGAAATTACGAGGAGGGCGTCTGCTGCCCCCATTGCTTCGAAACGCTGACCGCCGACCAGAAAGCGCGTTTCCGGGAGCGGCAGAAACAGGTTGAGCTCGCGGCGCAACGTGGAGAACCGCACGTTGGTGCGCCGCCACCTGCCAGGCAGAAACAGGACCTGAAAAAGGGTGCAACCGGGTTGTAGGGCGGGCCCCGGAGTCCTTACGGAACTTGCGGGTGGCTGCGTTCCCGCTTAATCCATGTGCCGGTTCAGCGCACTCCTGAAACGTCCCACCGGCACGAAGGTACTGCGCCCCTCACCATTGCCCTGTGATATCACGCCACATATTCTCGGCTCACCGTTTTCGGAAAGTTGCACCACTGCACCGCCAGAGGCTCCCTTGAATGCCGTGCAGTCGGTATCGCCCATTTCGCGGCCCTGTGCGGTAATAGCGCAGGCGGGATCGAATGTGAGGGCCATCCCGAGTTCGCCGACGCCGTCATCTTTGGAGAAGCCCGCCATAATGATTGGTTGACCCGGGTCTGCCGCCTCCGCATGTATCGCCAGTGCGGCGACCTGGCTGCGCTGTAACGCGTTATCCAGTCGTAGAATTGCCCAGTCGGCGTGCATGCCGCCGCCATCTGCCAGCCGGTAGGCCTCGCGGTGCAGCGGTTCGCCCGAGGTGTCCACCACCGTGAATGTGATCGGCCTGCTGAGGTCGCCGTACCACTCCAGGCAGTGCCATGCCGTGATAATAATGTCGGCATGGCTGCGCCCCGCGCGCGCCACCAGCGTCGCGCTGCAATCTTCCAGGTAGTGTGACCGGCGGCCTTCGTGATAGCGCTGCCCGGGCACCTGAAGCTTGCCGACTGCGCGCAGCCAACCGTGTGTTGCGCCGGAAAACACCTGCCGAGCATCGCTTGCGCCGGCCAGCATTGACCACACAACGGCTATCCACACGATCAGGACGCGGCTGATCGGTCGCAGCACGTTGCAGGCTAGAATGGGGGCTCGTGTCATTTTTTCTTGATTGGCATGATACAGTGGCCGACGCAAAGGTGGCGCCTCGTGCCGCTGCCCTGGGGATGGTGCGCTGATGCTACCACATAGATGTAAAGGAAGAGCGTATGGGACTCTCGCGAGATCGGATAGTTGTAGTGACGGGCGCCAGTCGCGGCGCGGGTAAGGGTATCGCACTCGCACTGGGTGCGAGCGGCGCCACGGTCTACGTCACCGGGCGCACGCGCAACGAAGGCGATGCCGCGCTGCCCGGAACCGTGCAGGCCACCGCAGATGCCGTGACCGCCGCGGGCGGCAGGGGTATTCCGGTATACTGCGACCACGCTGATGAACGGCAGGTAAAGCAATTATTCGAGCGTGTTTCCCAGGAACAGGGGCGCCTGGACATCCTGGTCAACAATGCCACCAGCCTACACGACGCCCTGACCCAGACCGGACCCTTCTGGGAAAAACCCCTCGCGCTGACCGACATCTGGAATGTGGGCATGCGCTCCCACTATACGGCCGCCTGGCATGCCGCACCGCTGTTGTTGGCCAACGGTGAGGGCCTGGTGGTAAATACCTCGTCATTCGGTGGCCGCATCTATATGCACGGCCCCGCCTACGGTGCCGGGAAAGCGGCAGTGGACAAAATGGCGCACGATATGGCCGTCGATTTTCGTCCTTTCAACGTGGCAGTGGTCTCAATCTGGATGGGACTGCTGCTGACCGAGCGCACCCGGCTGGTCTTCGATGCAGAACCCGACAAGTACGCCGACCTGCTCGCCACCGCTGAAACCCCGGAGTTTACGGGCCGCGTAATCGATGCACTCGCGAACGATCCGCAACGCATGGCAAAAAGCGGTAAGGTGCTGATCGGGGCGGAACTGGGCGAGGAATATGGCATCACAGATGCCAGTGGCAGTACTCCCGTGTCGCACAGGGCTTTTTTCGGCGAGCCAACCACCTATGGCGATGCCGTGGTCGAATAACTTCTGAAATGGGGCCGATACCTCAAATGGAGGATGCGCCACCGCAGAGTGATCTCTAAAGTAGTAAAAGTCCGACCACCTGTTTAGTTTGGGTCTGGAGACGAATGACACTTATGGAGCCCTGAATACGGCAAGTAGGCGGGAAATTGAAGTCCATAGGGTTGGGACTGTGCGAGGCAGGACGCCGAGCCCAAGCCCCCATGGATGGGTTCACGGCGTGTCCCAACCCTATGGACTTCAATTTTCTGCCGACCCTGACGCTTGGGTGAACGCCATTCGAGTATGGAAACTGGATTGTCACCGTAATCGACACCCCCCTGACGGGGCCACAGCAATGAGGCAAAAAAGAATGAATGAATACGGATTGGATAGCCCGCGCGCAAAGGAGTTGATCAACGCGGCCACAGCGATGGGACCGGCGCTGACAGAGCGGCGAGCACGCTGCAAGGCGGACGTGCGCGTGCCGGACGAGACAGTGGCGGAATTTGCCAAGGCCGGTTTCTTCAAGATTTTGCAACCAGAGCAGTGGGGCGGATACGCAATGGACCCCCAGGTGTTCTATGCCGTTGGTCTGGAAGTCGCCCGGTTCTGCCCATCCAGCGCCTGGATCCTGGGCGTGATCGCAGTGCATAACTGGCAGCTTGCCGTGTTCGACGACCAGGCTGCACAGGATGTATGGGCGGATGACCCTACGACCCTGATATCGTCTTCGTACGCGCCCGTGGGTAAGGTGAAAGTCGTCGATGGCGGATTTCGTTTGAGCGGCCGCTGGAGTTTTTCCAGTGGTTCAGAGCACTGCAAGTGGGCTTTTCTCGGCGCCGTTGTGCCAACGCCCGAAGCGCCATTCGATATGAGCAATTACCGCACGTTCCTGGTGCCGATCAGTGACTATGAAATTGTGCACAACTGGGACGTTGTTGGACTGCAGGGTACAGGCAGTCACGATATCGTGGTCAACGATGCCTTTGTGCCGGAACACCGCACCCACAAGTCCATGGACGGGTTCCTGTGTGAAAACCCCGGCAATGCGGTGAATACGGCTCCGCTGTACCGTATGCCGTTTATGCAGGTCTTCGTGCGGGCAGTCTGCACCGCCACGCTCGGCGCCTGTGAAGGCGCACTGGATGCGTTCATTGAGGTGGCCAAAACGCGCCAGGTCGGCCCGAATAAAATGAAGAACGATCCTTTTGCCCGTGTTATCGCGGCCGAGGTGAAGGCCTCTATCGAGGAAATGAAGCTGACACTCATCCGCAATTTTGATGCGATGATGGAGTGCTGCCGCAACGGTGTGCCCATCCCCATTGAGGATCGCGTGCGTTACCGCTACGATTCAGCCGTGGTGGCTGATCGCTGTCTGGCGCTCTCCAGCAAAATGCTCAAGGCAGCGGGTAGTGGTGGAATCCGTATGGACAGCGACCTGTTGTCCTTCCACCTTGATATCCTCGCCAGCCAGGCGCACGTAGCGAACCACTCCACACCGTTTGCGGTAAATATGGGCGGTGTGTTGTTTGATGAACCCAACGCGGACTTCGCCCTCTAGGGCGCAGTGTTTGCAGCAGGAGGCAGGATGAAAATGCAGGGTCTATTGCCCGAGGGCAACTACGCTGAGTGTGCGAACGGCTACCGTATCCATTACCTGGATGAGGGGCAGGGCGAGGTCGTGGTATTCCTGCACGGCTCCGGCCCCGGCGCCAGCGGTTACAGCAATTTCAAGGGCAACTACCGCCACCTCGTGGATGCCGGTTACCGTTGCATCATCCCGGACCTCATCGGTTACGGCTTCTCAGACAAGCCCACCGACGTGGATCATCCGCTGTCCTTCTTCGTGCAGTGCGTCAAACAGACCCTCGATGTCGCGGGTGTCGAGCGCTGTACGCTGATCGGCAATTCACTGGGCGGCGCGATTGCGCTGGGCCTGGCGCTGGAACATCCACAGCTCGTCGAGAAGCTCATACTGATGGCACCGGGTGGGCTCAGCGATCTCCCCGAGTACCAGCAGATGCCGGGTATGCAGAAGGTATTCCAGGTGTTCGGTTCCGGGGAGCCCGTTACCCCTGCGGTGATGAAGGATTTATTCGCTACCGGCCTGATGCACGATCCGAAATATGCCACCGACGAGCTGGTGGCAGAGCGCATGCAAATCATGCAGATCATGAATGGCCATGTGATGGCGACCATGCAGGTGCCCAATCTGGTGGATCGCTTGCACGAGTTGCAGTGTCCCGTGCTGGGCTTCTGGGGCATGAACGAGAAAATGATGCCGGAGAACGGCATTATGGCCATGGCCAAAAACATTGCGCACCTGCGGCTGATCCTGGTCACCGAGTGCGGCCACTGGGTCATGGTAGAACACGAGGCAATGTTCAACCGCGCCTGCCTGGATTTCCTGCAGCACGGATAACACACTGCGCGCAGCCCGATAACCTGAGGTACGAACACGCATGATGGACAAGGACAGGATCAACGCGCTGGGAGAAGAGCTCTACGCTGCGCTGCGCAGCCAGTCGACCCTCGCACCACTGACAGAGCGGGAAGCCGCTATCACCATCGAGGACGCCTACCATATCTCCCAGCGGATGGTGAACCTGCGCCTGGAACGCGACGGCGAACAGATCGTCGGCAAGAAAATCGGCGTCACCAGCAAGCCCGTGCAGGATATGCTCGGCGTGTTCCAGCCCGATTTCGGTTTCCTCACCAACACCATGGAATACCCCGATGGTGCCGATATCCCGATCGCCGGCAATATGATCCAGCCGCGCGCCGAGGGAGAAATCGCGTTTCGCCTGAAAAGTGACCTGGTCGGCCCCGGCGTGACCGAGCAGGACGTCCTCGACGCCACAGAGACGATCATGCCCTGTTTCGAAATTGTCGATTCCAGGATTCACGACTGGAAAATCAAGATACAGGACACGGTGGCCGACAACGCTTCCTGCGGAGTTTACGTGTTGGGCAAGAACGAGGTCGACCCACGGGATTTTGATTTGCCGAACCTGAAGATGACCATATACAAGAACGGCGAGTATAACGCCGAAGGTCTCGGCAGTGCGGTGCAGGGTAATCCGCTGACAGCCGTGGCGTGGCTGGCGAATACGCTGGGTGAGTTTGGTATTCCGTTTAAAGCCGGTGAGGTGATTCTCTCCGGGTCCCTGGCGCCGTTGATTCCGGTGGTGGCGGGGGATGAAATGTCGTTGGAGATTGAGGGTATCGGCGGGTGTAGTTGTCGGTTTGTTTGAGGCCTGTCGTATTGTGAATTGTTCTCTTTTTTGGGCTTCCAGATTTTTGCCTCCGATCCGGGCATCCGAATGTGGTGGCCCCTCAAGACCCGCCGTGAACCCATCCATGGGGGCTTGAGCTCGACGTCCCTGTCTCGCACAGTCTTGAGGGGCCACCACATTCGGATACCCTCCGATTTTTGCGAGCTGTCTGGATAAATTTTTTTTTGTGGAACACAGGAAGGAGTGTCGCACTATTTGGACACGAGGCATTGCGACCTGACTGGCGCAAACGGAACGTGCGAGGCCATGGATGGCCGAGCCCGAGCTGCCATGGAGGGTCTGCCCCTCTTTATGGGCATGGCGCTTTTGCGTTTCCGGTTGCGCCAGTCAGGTTGCAATGCCGGAACAAACGATATATCTGCTAGTATTGCGACGACTCGAATAAGCAACAGCCAAGAATGAGTAAAACGAGAACCAACATGAGCAAAAAAGTAAAAGCAGCAATCATAGGCCCCGGCAACATCGGCACAGACCTGCTGATGAAAGCGATGCGCAGCGAACTGATCGAGCCGGTGTGGATGGTCGGCGTCGTCGCAGATTCGCCCGGCCTGGCTAGGGCCGCCGAGGCGGGCCTGAAGACCACCGCAGAGGGCGTGGACGGCATGTTGCCGACCATGCGCGCAGACGGCGTCCAGATTTGCTTTGACGCAACGTCCGCCTACGTGCATGCCGAGAACAGCCGCAAGGTTAACGAGCAGGGAGCGGTGATGATCGACCTGACACCGGCGGCGATAGGCCCTTTCTGTGTGCCACCAGTGAATCTTGCGCAGGCAGTAGACGCCAAAGCGATGAACGTGAACATGGTGACCTGCGGCGGGCAAGCGACGATTCCGATGGTCGCGGCAGTCAGTCGTGTGCAGGCCGTCTCCTACGGCGAAATTGTGGCCACCGTGAGCAGTAAATCGGCGGGACCTGGCACACGCAAGAATATTGACGAGTTCACGCGTACCACCGCCAGTGGTATCGAGAAAGTAGGGGGTGCAAAAAGTGGCAAAGCCATTATTGTAATCAATCCCGCCGAGCCGCCGCTGATCATGCGCGACACCATTCATTGCCTGACAGAGGATGAGCCCGACCAGGCAGCCATCACGAAGTCGGTACATGAGATGGTCGCAGAAGTGCAAAAGTACGTGCCGGGTTACGTTCTGAAAAATGGCCCGGTGTTTGATGGCAAGCGTGTTTCGATTTATATGGAAGTAGAGGGTCTGGGCGATTTCCTGCCTAAATACGCGGGGAATCTGGACATTATGACGGCTGCTGGGCTGCGCACTGCAGAAATGTACGCTCAGGAGATTCTGGCCGGCAACTTCGTGCCGACTGCGGCATAAAGTGCCAACAGCAGCCTGATCTGCCTACAGCTGCCAGATATGGCCACAGCGACCTCAGCAATGCCGACAGAGACTGCCGGCGCAGACAATGCATAGAGAATACGAGAGACCGAGACAATGAACCTTTCCGGAAAGAAAATCACCGTACACGACATGTGCCTGCGCGATGGCATGCACCCCAAGCAACACCAGATCACGGTGGAGCAGATGGTCACGATAGCCAAAGCGATGGACGAGGCGGGTATTCCGTTGATTGAAGTCACGCATGGTGACGGACTCGGCGGCGCTTCGGTGAACTACGGTTTTCCGGCTGCCAGTGACGAGGAATACCTGACAGCGGTTTGCAGGGAAATGAAAAATACCAAAGTGTCGGCGCTGTTGTTGCCCGGTATCGGGACAGTCGATCACCTGAAGATGGCCGTGGACTGCGGTATCTCGACAATCCGCGTGGCCACGCACTGCACGGAAGCGGATGTCTCCGAGCAGCACCTGACCATGGCGGCCAAGTACGATGGCCTGGACACGGTGGGCTTTCTGATGATGGCGCATATGATTGGGCCGGAAGAACTGGTCGCGCAACTGAAGATGATGGAAGACTTCGGTGCCAACTGCGTCTACATCACCGATTCAGCGGGCTATATGCTCCCGGATCACGTCACCGAGCGTGTTGCACTGGCGCGGGCTGAACTGCGGCCGGAGACGGAACTCGGGTTTCACGGCCACCACAATATGGCCATGGGCATCGCCAACTCGCTGGCGGCAGTTGAGGCGGGTGCCAATCGTATCGATGGCTCGCTCGCCGGGCTGGGTGCTGGTGCGGGCAACACACCGCTGGAGGTGTTCCTGGCAGTCTGTGATCGTATGGGTGTGGAGACCGGGGTCAATCTGTTCAAAGCAATGGATGTCGCCGAGGACCTGATCGTGCCGCTGATGGACCACCCGATCCGGATAGACCGCGATGCGCTGACGCTCGGCTACGCAGGGGTCTACTCGTCCTTCCTGCTGTTTGCCAAGCGCAGCGCCGAGAAGTACGGACTGTCCAGTCGCGATATCCTGGTGGAACTCGGTCGCCGCAAAACGGTGGGTGGCCAGGAAGACATGATTGAGGACCTGGCGCTGGATATGGCTAAAGCGCGCGGCCTGTGAGCGCCGCTATTTTTGCAGCCAGCCGTCTCCGGTGTTGATGTAATCTCCCGGGGCGGTCTTTTCGATTGCTTTTAAGCCGGCTCGCGCTTCCACTGCCTGCAGGCTGATGCCGTTCTTCGTCGCGATATCCTGGTAGTACACCTTGCGCTGGGAGTTGATGCTCACGACCAGTGCGTCGACTTCGGGCGAAGGCTTGACGGCTGCGATATAGCCCATATTTGTCTCACCCACTAAACCGCTGGCTTTGGCCTCATCCAGGTCCAGCGCGAATGCGGGCAATGCCATGGTGATTGACAGGGCCAGCCCGGCCAGTGTTCGGCGGATTAAGTGTTTGCGCTGCATGTTGCTATTCTCCTAGAAAAGTTCACTGTCGTCGGCGAAGAGTTGATCCAGTTCCTTGTCCACCTTGACGCGTATCTCGTGTTCTATCTTGACGTTCAGGTTGATAGTGATCGGCTCCTTGGGCGCGTTCACCTGTACTGTCGGCGTACAGGCGGCGACCTGCAACAGCAGGCACGTGAAAATCACTATTCGCATGACAAATCCTTTGGTGAACCTGATTGTTCAGTTTATTGGGTGAGCCGGATGGTTAGAGCAATCATTGCTGCGAAAGTTCATTTCAGCCCGGTTTCAATTCGCTCCAACAAGTTATCACTAAGCTGCAGGGTTTGTAATAGGGGATCGATTTTTTGTTCCACGTTGATATTGAAATTGACTGCCTGCCCCTCGTACAGCGTTGGATTACTACCAGCCAGTGATAATCCGAGTAACAGGTTACCCGATTTATCCAGTGAAACCTCGCTACTTAGCACCTGGTACTGGAAGTCGCTCAGCAGGTCCAGTGCCAACTCCAGGTCAGGGTTGTGCCTGGCCAGTGCGCGGTTGCCATCGGTGGGGGTGTAGCGGATGCTGCCGCCGGGAGGGAGTGCGCGCAGATAGCCTTTGTCGATGATGATACGGCCATCGCTGATTGTTAACGGCAGCTCGCCCTCCAGTGTGCCCTGTGCCTGGATTTCTGCGTTCTGCTGCAGCGCGACCAGTTCCCCGAGTTGCCACTGTTTTGCCTGCAGTGTGATGCTGTTGCTGGGCGCGGCGAAATCCCACGCCTGTGCTGCCGGCAGGATCAGTCGCCCGCCGAACAGTTCGGCAGAAAATGCGTCCACGCGCATCTGCGGCCGTGCGACGGCGGTGGCTTTTGGCAGGCTGACCTGAAGTTCAATATCCTTAATCGCAAAGCCGGGGTTGAATGTCGCCAGGGAAAGTACCAGCGGTTGCAGTGTTTTCCATCGTGCAATACCCGACCAGTCCGCTGACAGGGCGAGCCCCTCGAAATGTAAATCATCGAGGCTACCCGCTGTGTCTTTAATCGCAAGCCGTGACCGCTGTTCCCAGGTGCTTGTATCAAAACTCTTGCTCTGTATATCGGTATGCAAACGTATAGAACCTGATCTTAGCTCCACAGAACTATTCAGTACGCCAAAATGCCGTAGCAGGGGAGCGGTCTTCGCCCAGAAAGAGGGCAGGTCTGTGACCTGTGCAGTGAGCTGGTATGTGCCGCGCCCGCTGGTCAGGTCAAGTGTTCCCTTTAGGTCGGTATGCAGGCTCCGAGCGGAGTCGGCCACGCGCAACTCGAATCCACTTTTCTGGAGGCCGCCGTGCTGTGCGAATTCGATTTCCAGGGTTGGAAAGGTCTGCTTGCGCAGGTGTATGTTCAGGGAGGCTGATAGCGCAGAGCTGAACTCGAGTTGTTCCGTGTCCAGGGCCGTCACCTCCAGGTCGAGCTTCCGCGCGCTCAAGGTGGAGTCTTTTTCTCCCAACGACAACAGGGCATTGCCCACCCGCACAGACCAGCTGCCGGGAGCGGGTGATGTGATGTGGGTTGTTTCAGCGGTGTCCAAATGTATGGGTACAACCTCGCCCAATCGCATCCAGGTCACCCAGTTATCGGGTAGCGATAGCGCCTGCGTCGGGATATTCCCTGTCAGCTTGAAGGGCTGCAGGGTGGCGCGGAATTCGCCTTCGTTGAGTTTGCCTTCGATAGCCACGGTGCCGCTGGCGTCGCTGGCAATCCCCCGAATATCGAGTTGCCCGATCTCGCTGGATAGCTGGAATTCGGCTTGCAATTGCTTGCGGGGCGCCTCGCCT
>JAGRIK010000291.1 GCA_020443325.1 Halioglobus sp. | reverse complement strand
TCGTGCCGTAGCATTGGGATGCAGGGCTCGTACCCCGGCAGGCGTTTCACAAAGCGAATCACGTGGAGCGACTGAAACGCCTGCCGGGGTGCGAGCCCGTCGACCACGACTAACCCCCCGACAGCGCCACGAAGAAATCCATCCCGTTGCTAATCAAGCCGAAAACACGCCGAGATCACAGATGAAGGTTATCAACACGCTGCTAGTTGCCAGTCGAGCGTAGTGCTGAGTATCTAGGTTGGTCGATTGATAGCTGCGCTGCTACGGTCTGGCGCAGGTGGTCAGCCAGGCCCGGGGTTTCCAGGGACAGGTCCTTTCGGAGGCGGTTGACCAGTTCCCAGCGCAGTGCGTCCAGATCGCCCTGCTGCCCTAGCAGGGCTTGCAGGCGCTGGCGTTCCTGTTCTGCCAGTTCGCCGCCGAACTGAAGTTCACGTTGCGCGATGCCCAGTGAGTTGGCGGCCACCATGGCGAGGAAGCCGTTGTGGGAGTCCAGTGTTGGCGCTGCTGTGGTTTTCAGGAAATCTGCGACGCCGACCAGCAGTTCGGCGGGCATCGGCAGTTGTGTGCCCTGTGAGACTGGGGTGTCCAGTTGGGGCAGGGAGAATTGGCCCGGGATGAGAAGGTTGACGCAGTCCATCTGAGCCTCTGAGGAGCGCCTGCCGATCACGGGGCGCTCCAGGCTGGGGGTTTCGCCCTTGCGCCAGGCGTTGGCCATTTGCAGGGTGACCATGGCCCACCAGAACGATCCGAACACCTGCCAGAAGACCAGTTCGCGGGGTGACACCTCGATACCGGAGGTCTCTTTGTATCCTGCAAGCAGGTCCTCAATTTGCCCAAAACCGCCGACGGGCAGTTTGTCCTTGCCGAAGCGCCACGAGTTCACACACAGCCAGCCCAGGTCGCGGACCGGATCGCCGATCTGGGCCAGTTCCCAGTCGAGTACGGCGTTGATGCCGTTGGGGGTCACCATCAGGTTGCCGTTGCGAAAATCTCCGTGCACGAGTGTCTTGCGCGATGCGTCGGGCAGGTTGTCGCGCAGCCAACGCCAGGCGTAATCAATCATCGGCACTGGTACATTGAGTTCGCGGTAGTGGGACCAGGTCTCATCCACGAGGGTCGCGGGGTCTACCTCGGGCAGTTCGCCTGCCAGACCGGCGGCCTGCCAGTCGAGTGCGTGAATACGTCCGAGGATCTGGCCGCACTCGCGCGCCAGGTGTGGGCGAATCCCGGCCAGTTCCTCGGCGCGCACGATGCGCTGTCCCAGTGTCTCTCCTACCAGCCACTCCATGATAAAGCCGCTGCCGAGGCCGTCCGCTTCCTGCAGCACATAGTGAATGCGCGGACCGGGGATATCGGCGGCGCCCGCCAGTTGAAACAGGCGGGCTTCTGTCGCCAGGCTGATGACGCCGACACCGGAGTCGGCCTGTGCCAGTGGTTGTGAACGTCGCAGGGCCAGGTGGCGTTGACCAGCACCCGTTCCGGACGCGTCGCCCACAGGTGCTGCGTCTTCTACAATGATGCGATAGGTTTCCTGGCTTGCGCCTGCTGTCAATTGCTCGCAGGACAGGATTGACTTGAATGCAGCCAGTTCCCTGGACAGCACGTTTTCCAGCGCTGCTGTGAAAGTATCTTCGGTCTCCCTTTCAGTCATAGCGCTCAGCTCACGCCCTTGGGTTTTTGCTGTTTCATAAAACCGAACAGGTAGCCGGCGGCACGACGCATCTGGATCTCGTCTGCCCCCTCGGTGATACGGTAACGGCGATGGTGTCGATAGATATGTTCGAAGGGCTTGTAGCGCGAGTAGCCCATCCCGCCGTGGACCTGCATGGCGAAATCTGCGGCCTCGCAGCAGAGCCTGTTCGCCTGGTAGTTGCACATGGAGACTTTGTCTGACACCGAGAAGGCGCCATCCCTGTCCATCAGCCAGGCCGTCTTGTGAATCAGTGCACGCAACATTTCACAGCGCGTATTCAGGTCTACCAGCGGAAACTGTATCCCCTGGTTGGTCGACAGGGCCTTGCCGAACGGCTTGCGCTGGTTAGCGTGTTTCACGGCCTCGTTAACACAGTACTGGGCTGCGCCGAGGCTGGAGGCGGCCTGGCGAATACGGTTCTCATTGAAGAAGTGCTGAATCACCATCAACCCACGGCCCTCACCGCCGAAGATTGCGCTATCGGGCACCCGGACGTCAGTGAACGAGACACGCGCGTGGTCGGATGGCATGTTGAACGTCCACAGAAACTCCTCGACCTTGACGCCAAGGGCCTTCATCGGCACCAGGAAGGCCGTGATGCCCAGCGCCTCCCCCGGCTTGCCCGAGGTGCGCGCCATCACCATATCGGCCTGGGCAACATGCACGCCGGTGTTCCAGGTCTTCTCGCCGTTGATGATCCAGTCATCGCCGTCACGCACGGCATTCGTTTCCATATAGGTGGCATCCGAACCGTGCTCGGGCTCGGTGATACCAAATCCAAAGCCCATGGTCGCAGTCGCCATACCGTCCAGCCACTGGGCCTTCTGTTCCTCGGTGCCGTACTTCAGCATCAGCAGCAGGCCGATATTGTTGCCGACGACCGAATGTTCGTTCTGCAAGTCATTGTGCAGCCCCAGACCTTTTGCCGCCAGGTGCTCCCTGATAATGGCCATCCCGAGGTTGCCGCCCTCGCGGCCTCCGAATTCGACTGGAAACGGGTAGTTGAATATCCCGGCCTCTATCGCCATTTCCTTGGCCTTGCGCAGCAACGACTCCCACTCCTCGTTGGGCAGGCCCTGTCGCTCCCAGTCGGTG
>JAGRIK010000290.1 GCA_020443325.1 Halioglobus sp. | reverse complement strand
TGGCGATGACATTCCCGCTGGCAGGGTCTCCCTATCACTACCGGGTGGCACCACTGCTGGGTCCCCTCGGTTCACCCTGTTCTGAGCCGCCCTGGGCAGCGTTGACAGCCGTGGATATGGAGAAGGGTGAGATTGTCTGGGAAGTGCCCCTGGGTAGCATCGACAAGATGTTACCCGTATCGCTCCCCTGGGATGTGGATATACCGCTGGGTACGCCTGGCGCCGGTGGTCCGCTGGTGACAGCGGGTGGGCTTGTTTTTATCGGCTATACCCTGGATGACAGGTTCCGGGCCTTTGACCTCCATACCGGAGAAGTTCTGTGGAAGACAGATCTGCCCGCCGCCGGTACGGCCATACCGGTCACTTATGAGGCGGGTGGTGAGCAGTATGTTGTGATCCCCGCTGGCGGGCACAGCATGTACCAGAGCACGCTCGGTGACTCCGTGGTGGCGTATAAGTTAAAACAATGAGCGGCTTCATCTTGTTCAGGTATACCGGTTTCATCATTCGCAGTAGTGCAGGGATGGCGCTCGTTGTCGCCTGATCCGAACGCCTCTGCAGTACCTGTAGGGGAGGCACCCTATCCCGCCCCGGTCGTGGCCTGGTACGCTACCATTACGCTGGCCTTCCTGTACTGGTTTTCAATCCTCGATCGATTCATCATCTCGCTGCTGGTCGATCCCATCAAGCGTGACATGGGCATCAGCGACCTGCAGTTCGGTTTGTTACACGGTTTTGCATTTGCCATTACCTTTGCGCTCTTTGGCCTCATCGCCGGTGCGCTCGCTGATCGAGCGAGCCGCCGCTGGATAATTTTCGCCAGCGTGGCGGTGTGGTCAATGGCGACTGCCGCCTGCGGAATGGCACAGCAATACTGGCATCTGCTACTCGCCCGGGTGGGTGTGGGCGTTGGTGAGGCCGGCCTGAATCCGACCGCATCCTCGATGCTTGCCGACCTGTTTCCCCGCCATCGCCTCACCTCTGCGATGGCGGTGTATGCGATCGGTTCAACGGTTGGTGCAGGAACGGCGTACCTTGTGGGTGGGGTTATTGTCGATATGGTTTCGCAGACCGACATGTACATTTTCCCTCTTATTGGTGAGACACGTTCATGGCAGGCAGTGTTCCTCATACTTGGCATACCGGGAGTCCTGTTATCACTGATTATCTTCACCCTGCCCGAGCCGGTGCGCAGGAACCGACGCACGGCGCAGGAAACGGATTCGCTGAGCGGAAACCTATTCAGTGCCTACCCGGAGCTAATGAAGTTCATGGCTTCCCGGTTGCGGTATTTCCTTTGTCACTACGGCGGTTTTGGCGTCGCTTCCGCAGTAATCGCAGGTGGCGGCGCGTGGTATCCCGCGCATATGGGGCGGAGCTTCGGTTGGAGTGCGAGCCAGATCGGACTGTCACTCGGAATTACAATTATCATTGCCGGCATCGCCGGCAAACTGTTCTGCGGGTACGTGGTGGACGCCATGTACAGCCGTGGCTTCCGCGATGCCCAGTTGCGCTGGTATGCCGCCTGCCTGCTTGTTGCTACACCGATTGGTGTGCTTGCGAACACCAGTGATAACCCCTGGGTATTTTTGGGTGGGATCGGTGTATTCCTGATACTCCTTTCGCCGCTTCCGGCTTGTTATATCGCCGCGCTGAACCTGGTGACACCCAACGAATTGCGTGGCACTGGCGTAGCGTTTTTCTCTGCCACAGCAGGACTCATTGGTATGGGGGGCGGTCCGATCCTGATCGCAGCGATATCGGAAAATATCTTTAATGGGCCTTCCGACATCGGTCTGGGATTGGCAGCACTGGTTGCGATATGCTGTCCACTCGGCGCGGTGCTGTTGGCGTTGGGCTGCCGTCCGACGCGCGAGGCCCTGGTAGAGTTTGATAAGAATGCCGACGTGTAGAAAATTCGCCCCTAGGGGCCGGGGTGTTCCGAAAAACCACTGAGGAGAATGCAAAGTGATAGGAATGGGTGAGGGCAGTTGTCCGTACAAATTTAACTCTGACCCCACCACCTTCAAGGTGGGGGATACCGTCAGCTATCGTGTGCCATCGCTGGGAGACTTTCCCTTTGCGGCTGAGATCAAGGCAGTGTATGACGACTACATAGAAATCAGCGACTACGGCGAGCCGGATAAGCGCCTGCGTGCGTCCCGCGAAGCCAATCCTGTAGTTGCGGACGCCGACGCGCTGGGTTAACCGCAGGCGAAAATCGAAAGACGCTATTCGATCTCGCCGCTCTCCATACGCTTCTTGTAAATCCCCTCGAGTTTGTATAAATCCTGCTGCAGCTCGAAGAAGCCATGCCAGTGTGCGTAATCCGGCGCCCCCATCATTGCGCCCTGGCGCGCGCGACGCCCCTCGTGGTGCCACAGGTAGTAGTAGGTGATCTGGAATTCATCCGTCCACGGGTTCGCCTTCAGCAGGCCCTTCTCTTTCAGCTCATCAAGCATTTTTGTGGCGGGCTGGTAATACGCCTCGTTATACAGCCGTACCGCCTTGTCGCCCTGCTTGAAAAAATTATCCGTGTGGGTTGAGGAGTGACAGTTGCTGCACACGGTTTTCATTTTCTCCCTGCCGGCGGGGCCATCGCCCAACAGCGGGCTCAGCACATCATCTGAACCGCGCACTTTCGATTCCGGCGCCCACAGGTTCCAGTACAGGCGTTCGCTGACATTGTGTGTCACGGCCAACTCGCCGATGCCGCTCATATGGCAGGTGGCGCAGGTAGGCCCGCGGTAGTCGCCGGGTTCCCAGGCATCAGGCGCGGTATCGAAGTTCCATTCATCGCCCTCGGTGTTATAGAGGTGCCCGTGTTTGGAGTTCTCGAAAATCTCGATATTGGGGTGGTCGGGCCCGAGGTGGCAGGAGGCACAGGCGTGCGGGTGGCGCGCCTCAGCGATATCGAATTTGTGCCGGCTGTGACAGGCGTTACAACTTCCTGTGGAACCGTCGGGGTAGATATTGCCCATGCCGTTGTTCGGCCAGGTTTCAGCGGTGGGCCGGTTGTTTTCGTCGAGTTCGATTTTTGTACCGTGGCACTGCATGCATCCGGTCTCACCCGGTGCACCCGACAGTTCGGGATGGTTGCGCCCCTCGTGCACCACCTGCAGCGCGTGGAGGTTATCCTTGGGGATGATCTGGTGATACGCGCGAAAATGCCCGCTGGCATCAAACTGTTCCTTTGCATCCACGTGGCAGCGACCACAGACTTTCGGTGAGACCAGCGGTGAGACGAATACCGGGGTGTCCTCCACGTTCGCATGACGCATTGCATGCGGTGCGTCCTCGGCGACCTGGTGGCAGTCGATACAGGAAATGCCCGCATGCGCATGGCGGCTTTCCTTCCAGTCTGCCACATGCCCCGGTGTGGTCTGCTGGTGACAGGTAATACAGGCCTTGCCTTCGGGCGTAAGCCCCCGGTCGATCTTCAGGGTTTTTGCATTAGCCACGCCGACGGCGCTGGACTCGGCATACACCCAGCCGCTTGGTATCAAGAGCGCCAGTATAAATACGGAACGTAGTATGTGCTTCACTGTGAATCTCCTTCCCGAGGTTTTGGCCAGCCCGATTGCTCGAGGTGGTATCCCAGCCGATGGTGCCCGACGTTTTCGTGACAGCTCACGCATTTCCGCTCCGTTTCCCCGCTGAAGTATCGTCGGTGGGCCCTGAACGCCATGCGATTGGCTTCAGTCGCCTGCTGCAGGTATTTGTGACAGTTCAGGCAGGCGGAGTCGTAGACGAACTCCTCGCGACGCTCACGAATAGTGTGCCAGTCGATGTCGTGGGGGTCCTTGATCAGTTCCATCGTCGGGTCGACGATGCCGTGCTTTGCCTTAACCCAGAAGTAGTGAAGGGAATTATCGTGCGGCAGGTGGCAGTCGTTGCAGGCGGCCCTGACGCCCGCCGGGTTGTTGCCGCCGTGGGTGTCTTCCCGATAGGCGCGGGCGATGGGTTCATAAGCGTGACAGCTGGTACAGAATTCATAATCGCCAGTCGCGTGAAAGGCGGTATCCAGTGCGGCCCAGCTGAGAATGGCTCCCACGCCAAGCACCGCCAGCACTGCCAGTGACTTCACCAGTCGATTGTCAAAAAAACCCACGGCCTTGTCGTCCTTATCCTGGCTGGTAAGTCATAATAGTATGACATTTATCCCGTATACATAGTAGGGGTTAACATTGCCTGATAGTCATGACGATTGGATGCGCCGCGCGCTGGCGCTGGCAGATCGAGCAGCTAACGAAGGAGAGGTGCCGGTGGGCGCGGTGGTCGTGCGCGACGGCGTCTTGCTGGGGGAGGGCTGGAACCAGGTTATCGCCACGCAGGACCCGAGCGGACATGCGGAGATTGTCGCGCTGCGCGATGCCGCCCGCGTCGTGGGGAACTACCGCCTGCCGGGCGCGACACTCTATGTCACCCTGGAGCCGTGCACGATGTGCGCAGGCGCGATGGTGCACGCCCGCGTTGCAACACTGGTGTTCGGCGCGACGGAACCCCGCGCGGGCGTCGTCTGCAGTACCTGCCACCTGTTGGATGAGCCCTGGTTCAACCACCGCGTGGCCTGGGAGGGAGGCGTACTGGCCGAGGAATCAAGTGCCCGCCTGAAGGCGTTTTTTCAGGCGCGACGTTAGTTCGTCTATAGCGTGCAAGGGCACTGTGGGACCTTGTTCAACGTGCGCAAGCGCATCCCGAAACGAACGGCACTGATTATGCTCAAAGTCGGTATGAAGGAGGGAAATTGGAAGGCATAGGGTTGGGACTGTGCGAGGCAGGACGCCGAGCTCAAGCCCCCATGGATGGGTTCACGGCGTGTCCCAACCCTATGCCTTCCAATTTCCCGGCGGTCACGAAGCTTGTACAGGTACCATTCCCTCTATAGCGCCTGCAACTCAAGGTCGCGAAGGGTCTCTGGCAGATAGTCATCGGCGCGCATCGGCGGCTGCGGTTGTATTTCGGGAATCTCCTGCCAGGCAAGGACGCTGTAATAGTGGCGGATATTCTGCACGAGGGTGACGGCCTCACGGCCCCGCGCATACCCGTAACGCGTGTTTTTGTAGTACTGCGTTTTTTGCAACAGCGGTAGCCGCTCCATCACATCCTGCCAGAGGTTGGGGTCCCCGCCCTGGCGTTCAGTCAGTATTCTTGCATCTTCCAGATGAGCCAGACCGATATTGTAGGCGGCCAGCGCCATCCAGGTGCGATCCGGTTCCAGGATTTTTTTCGGCAGGCGTCGCTTGATCTTTTTCAGGTAGCGCGCGCCCCCTCGCAGGCTCTGGACGACATCCAGGCGGTTGTCCACGCCCAGCGCACGGGCGGTGCGTTCTGTGAGCATCATCATGCCGCGCACTCCTGTGGGGGAGGTGGCCTTCGGGTCCCAGTGCGACTCCTGGTAGGCTATGGCTGCCAGCAGGTGCCAGTCCATCCGGTACTCGTTGGCGATCTTTTTGATCAGGGCTTCGTACTCGGGCAGGGAATCCTCGACATTCTTTGAAAATTCAAACGCATTCATACGCGAGACACCATCGGTATGGCCGAAGTATTCGTCGCGCAGCCGGGTGAGAGTCCCGTCTTTTTGCAGGCGAAGGATGAAATCGTCGATAAACGCGAGGAGCCGGGTGTTGTCTATCCCGGGCGGCAGGTACCAGACCATATCCTGTTCCCGGCCCAGGTCAAAAGCGACCTGCTGGCGCGGGTAGAGCGTCTGCTGGACGCTGAACTCATTGGAGTCGATGATCGCGAGTTCCGCCTGTTCCGCCTTGAGTTGCTCCAGCAGTTGCGTGGTGTCCGCTTCGTCGATTTCCTCCCACAGCAGATCGGGAATTTCACTCCGTTGCAGGGTTTTTAGCATTTCAACGTGGCTGGAGCCCGCCAGCACGGCAACCTTCCTTCCGGCGAGTTCTTCCAGGCTGCCAGGCCGAGAGTTTCCTGTGACGTAAATGACTTGCGGTGTCAGTTTGTAGTAGGGAATGGAGTGGGGGTATTTGGCAGCGCGCTCCTCGGTCAGCGTTAGTCCAGCCGCGGCAATGTTTGCATTCTGGCGATCCAGTTTGGTGAACAGGTCGGGCAGGTTGTAGACCGTTTCCATGCGCAGGTCGACGTGCAGGGCCTCAGCCAGCAACACGGCGAGGGCGTATTCAAAGCCGGTCGGCCCATTCCTGTCGAGGTAATAGGTGGTGGGGCTGTTGCGGCTTACCACTACCAGTTCTCCCCGCTCCCGAATTTCAGCGAGGGAATCCTGCCGCTCGCAGCCCCCCAGCAGGAACAGCAACACGGCAACCAGCAGCAGCGAGTGGCGTCTCATACGGGTCATTCTAGCGGCGTGCAGCCGGGACACATAGACATAAATAGTACGGCAATTTGGGCGCGATTTCGGGTAACGGTGTGCGGTCAAATACAGTACAATGCCGCCACCCCTGAAATACCTCCTACTGGAGCTCTTCACAGCATGCTATCCCTGCGCGGTGCCGCCGCTCTGTCTGAATTTCGCCTGGAAAAACTGGCGCAGAAACTCGATACCATCCATTCCGGCATCCGTTTGCTGCACACCGAATACATACACTTTGCCCAGTTGCACCGCCCGCTGGACGAGCAGCGCCAGGCGACACTCGCCAGCCTGCTCGCCTACGGCCCGCACCTGGCGTCGGTTGATGTCGAGGCGCTGGAAGGCGCCACCCTGTTGCTGGTGGTGCCTCGACCGGGCACCATTTCCCCGTGGTCCAGCAAAGCGACGGATATAGCGCACAACTGCGGATTGGGGGAGGTTGAGCGCCTGGAACGCGGCCTGGCGTGGTATGTCAGCTTGCCGCCGGACCTCGAAGCGCACGCTCGCAGGGAATTTGAAGCGCTGGTTCACGACCGCATGACGGAGACGATCCTGCCGTCACTAGAGGCGGCGGAGGTGCTATTTACGCACGCTGCGCCCCAGGCGATGACAAGTGTCAATATTCTGGAGGGCGGGCGGCCGGCGCTGGAAGAGGCAGACCGCAGCCTCGGTCTCGCGCTGGCGAGTGACGAAATAGACTACCTGCTGGAAAGTTTTATCGGCCTCGGTCGCAATCCGAACGATGTCGAGTTGATGATGTTCGCACAGGCCAACTCGGAACATTGCCGGCATAAAATCTTCAATGCGGACTGGACCATCGACGGCCAGCCGCAGACTCACTCCCTGTTCAAGATGATTCGCAACACCAATGAATGCGGTGGCGATAATGTTCTCTCAGCGTATTCCGACAATGCCGCCGTGGTCGCCGGCCCGGTCGCAGGGCGGTTCTATCCCGATCCGCAGTCCTGCGAATACAGTTTTTCGCAGGAGCCTGTTCACCTCCTGATGAAAGTGGAAACGCACAACCACCCCACGGCCATTGCACCGTTCTCGGGAGCCGGCACCGGTGCCGGGGGTGAGATTCGCGACGAGGGCGCTGTGGGGCGCGGTTCCAAACCGAAAGTGGGCCTGACGGGGTTTTCAGTTTCAAACCTGAATATTCCCGGCTATGGCCAACCCTGGGAGCGCGATTACGGCAAGCCCGATCGCATCGTGAGCGCCCTGGATATCATGGTTGAGGGCCCCATCGGCGCCGCCGCTTTCAACAATGAGTTTGGTCGCCCCAACCTGTGCGGGTATTTTCGCACCTTTGAGGTGGAAGCCCCGGGTGTGGATGGCCACGAAATGCGCGGCTATCACAAACCCATAATGCTTGCGGGTGGATATGGCAATGTCCGCCAGGAACACGTAAAAAAAGGCGAATATCGCCCCGGTGCCAAGCTGATCGCACTCGGAGGTCCGGCGATGCTGATCGGACTGGGGGGTGGCGCCGCCTCCTCCATGGCGAGCGGGCAGAGCCATGCGGACCTCGATTTTGCCTCCGTGCAGCGACAGAACCCGGAGATGGAGCGGCGCTGCCAGGAAGTGATAGACCGCTGCTGGCAACTGGGCGAGGCCAACCCGATTGCATTTATCCACGACGTGGGTGCGGGCGGCCTGTCCAACGCGTTTCCCGAACTGGTCAAGGACGGGGGCAGGGGCGGGCGTTTTGAATTGCGCAATGTGCCCAATGACGAGCCCGGCATGTCGCCGCTGGAGATCTGGTGCAACGAGTCCCAGGAGCGCTACGTGATGGCGGTGGAGCCGGAAAACCTCGCCCGTTTTGAAGCCATCTGTGAGCGTGAGCGCTGCCCGTTTGCGGTGGTCGGGGAAGCTACCGAAGCGATGCACCTGCAACTGACGGACAGCCAGTTTGGCAACGCTCCCGTGGATATACCCATGTCGGTGCTGTTCGGCAAGCCGCCGCGCATGAGCCGTGAGATACGCCGTCAAGCTATCACGCACCCGGCGCTGCAATTGGAGGCTTCCGTGCAGGATGCACTCCACCAGGTGCTGCAGGTGCCGAGTGTGGCGAGCAAGAGCTTCCTGATTACCATTGGCGATCGCTCAGTGACCGGGATGGTCGCGCGCGACCAGATGGTAGGGCCGTGGCAGGTGCCGGTGGCGGACTGTGCGGTCACCACAGTGTCCTATGACTCCTTTGCGGGCGAAGCCATGGCGGTGGGCGAACGCACGCCACTGGCCCTGGTTAACGGCCCCGCCTCGGGGCGTATGGCCGTTGCCGAAGCGATTACCAATATCGCAGCGACCTCCATCGGCGATATACGGAACATCAAATTGTCGGCGAACTGGATGTGTGCTGCAGGCCATGGCGCGGAAGACGAGGCCCTGTTTGACACGGTGCGAGCGGTGGGCATGGAGTTCTGCCCGGCGCTGGGGATTACCATACCCGTGGGCAAGGATTCCATGTCCATGCGCACGACCTGGGTGGAGGGCGAGGTGGAGAAATCCGTCACTGCACCCATGTCCCTGATCGTTTCAGCCTTTTCACCGGTGCTGGATGCCCGCCTGACGGTCACACCCCAGCTTCAGCCCGAAGCAGATGCGGTGCTGGTATTGCTGGACCTGGGGCGCGGCGCCAATCGACTGGGGGGCTCGGCGCTTGCCCAGGCCTGCGGCCAGATTGGCGATACGGTACCGGATATCGATGATGCCGCTGACCTGAAGACATTCTTTGCCCTCGTTCAGGAGTTGCTCGCAAACGGGCAACTGCTGGCTTACCACGATCGCTCCGATGGCGGTTTGCTGGTGACGTTGCTGGAAATGGCTTTCGCGGGTCACTGCGGTTTGCAGATCGAGGTATCCTCGCTGCCCGGCACCGCGCTGGATAAACTGTTCAACGAAGAGGCCGGTGCCGTCCTGCAGGTTGCGAGCGCCCATCTTGACGCATTCCGGGCGCGGACAGTGGAGTTGGGGCTTGGCAACTGCTTTCATGAGATCGGGCGGGCGGTCAGCGGTGATGCGGTGAGCGTTGTGGATGGCGCGGAACTCCTGCTGCGCCACAGCCGCGCGCGATTGCAACAGCTGTGGTCGCGCACCAGCTATGAAGTCCAGGCGTTGCGGGATAACCCCGATTGTGCCCTGGAAGAGTACCAGCGCCACGCCGCGGATGATCCCGGACTTTCTGCCGTCCTCAGTTTCGACGCATCCGCGGACATCAGCGCACCTTATATAGCCACAGGCGTGCGCCCCCGGGTGGCTATCCTGCGCGAGCAGGGCGTGAACGGCCATGTAGAAATGGCGGCTGCTTTTCATCACGCGGGCTTTGCACCCGTCGATGTTCACATGAGCGATTTACTCAGCGGCCGAGCCGATCTGGCGCAGTTTCGCGGGCTGGTCGCCTGCGGCGGCTTCTCCTACGGCGATGTACTGGGTGCCGGGGAGGGCTGGGCCAAGAGCATCCTCTTCAATGACAGGATGCGTGCGAGCTTCAGCGCCTATTTCGAGCGCGAGGACACCTTCACACTTGGGATTTGCAACGGTTGCCAGATGATCTCAACCCTGAAGGAGTTGATTCCCGGTGCCGCGCACTGGCCTCGCTTTGTGCGCAATCGGTCAGAACAATTTGAGGCGAGGCTGGCCCTGGTCAGGATCGAACCCAGCCCTTCCATCCTGCTGTCGGGTATGGAGGGGTCGCACCTGCCTATAGCGGTAGCACACGGTGAGGGCCGGGCAGAATTTGTCGACCAGGCTGCGCACACCGCCTGTGACGCCAGCGGCACGGTGGCCCTGCGCTACCTCGAGAACTCATTGTCAGTGGCCGAGCGGTACCCGGCAAACCCCAATGGTTCCCCCACGGGTATCACGGGCCTGACCAGTGAGGACGGGCGCGCCACGATCATGATGCCCCACCCGGAGCGGGTTTATCGCAAAATCCAGAACTCCTGGGCGCCGGCACAGTGGGGCGAGGATGGCGGCTGGTTGCGCCTGTTTCGCAATGCCAGGGTCTGGCTGGGGTGAAGTCTGCCCTGAAACTCCCCTTGTGACTGCTGCCTGTTAATTTATAATGGCGCACTTTTCGCGCGGGAGCAGTCTGTGTTCCCGTATCCTGTTTTCCAGTTAGAGCGACACTATGCTGAACAAGTACCCACTGTGGAAATACCTCCTCGTGCTGTTTGTGCTGATACTGGGCCTGTTTTACGCCGCGCCCAATCTCTATGCACCGGATCCGGCGCTCCAGATCACGGGTGAGAGCAGCGCCCAGCAGATCGACCAGAAGACATGGCAGCGCGCACTGACAGCGCTCAATGACGCCGGTATTGAGCATTTTGGCGAGGTTATTGCCCCCGATGGTCGCAATGCGCTGGTGCGGTTGGCCGATGCCGATCAACAGCTGGTGGCGCAATCCAGTGTGTCGCGCGCGTTGGGTGATGGTTATATCGTGGCGCTCAACCTGGCGCCCACCACACCTGAATGGCTCAGCAGTTACGGTGCACAGCCGATGAAGCTGGGTCTGGATCTCAGCGGCGGCGTGCATTTCAAACTGGAAGTGGATGTGGACGCGGCCATAGAACGCCGTATGGAGTACTACTTCAATGCCACCAAGCGCGCACTGCGTGAACAGCGGATTCGCGGCTTTGTGACGCTGGATAAGGACGGCACGATCGAGGCCCGTTTCAAGACCGAGGCCGCACGTGAAGAGGCGCGGGAACTAATCGCAGACGAGAGCCCGGAATTAATCCTGGATCGTGTTGATGCGGGCGACAGCTGGAATTTGACGGCGACCATGTCGGAGCAGACGCGCAAGGAAATCGCGGACTATTCGGTCACCCAGAACCTGACGACACTGCGCAATCGGGTCAATGAACTGGGTGTATCCGAACCGCTGGTGCAGCGCCAGGGCCAGAACCGCATCGTGGTTGAGCTGCCCGGTATACAGGACACTGCGGAAGCGAAGCGGATTCTGGGTAAAGTCGCCAACCTTGAGTTCAGGCTGGTGGCAAACCTGGACGCCGCCCCGTCCGAAAAGCAACGTTTCGAATACCGCAGTGCCGATCGTGCCGGTGCCAGCGAATGGTTGGAGCGCGACGTTATCATTACCGGTGAACGCGTCTCCACTGCGCAGGCAAGCTTTGACCAGAATGGCCAGCCCAACGTGCAGATCAGCCTGGACAATGAAGGTGGAACGCTGATGTCGCGCGCCACGCGGCACAATATCAAGCGCCGTATGGGGGTGTTGTTTATCGAGCGCAAATACCGCACGCGCTATGAAGTAGGTGAGGACGGCAAGGAAGTGGCGGTAAAAATTCCTTACGACGAGAAAAAGCTGCTGACGGCGCCCGTTATCCAGTCTGCACTGGGTGCGCAGTTCCAGATCACCGGCCTGGACAACCCGCTTGAATCATCGGAACTGGCCCTGATGCTGCGCGCGGGCGCACTGGCCGCGCCGATTTCGTTTGTCGAGGAGCGCACGGTCGGGCCTTCACTGGGCGCTGAAAATATCCGCATGGGCCTGCAATCCGTCTACTACGGCCTCGCACTGGTAGTACTGTTTATGGTGTTGTACTACCGGGTCTTCGGTATTGCAGCCGTAGTTGCGCTGAGCTGCAACCTCGTGTTGCTGGTGGCGGTCATGTCGATGCTCGGTGCCACCCTGACGCTGCCGGGTATCGCGGGAATAGTCTTAACCGTGGGCATGGCGGTGGATGCCAATGTGTTGATCTTTGCTCGAATACGCGAGGAACTGGCCAACGGCTTATCGCCGCAAATGGCAATTCACTCGGGCTATGAGCGCGCGTTCACCACGATTATGGACTCCAACCTGACCACACTGATTGTTGCCGTTATTCTCTACGCGGTGGGCACCGGGCCGATCAAGGGCTTTGCGGTCACCTTGTCAGTGGGCATTCTCACTTCAATGTTTACCGCCATCATGGGTACCCGCGCACTGATCAACCTGATCTATGGTGGTCGTCGTGTGCGGAAACTGTCTATCGGAGGGCGTCAGTCATGAAAGTGATTAATTTTATGGGCCAGCGCAAACTGGCGATGCTTTTTTCACTGCTGTTGTTGGTGGTATCTATTGGTTCACTGGCAACCCGGCAACTTGACTGGGGGCTGGATTTCACCGGGGGTACACTGGTTGAGGTCCACTACAGTGCGAGTGTGAGCCTCACCCAGATTCGCAGTACGCTCGAATCGCGGGGGTTTGCCGGTGCGACTGTAGTCAGTTTCGGCAGCGACCAGGACGTGATGATTCGCTTGCCCCAGGGCTATACCGACAAACAGGGTGACGAGTTATTGGGAATTCTGCAGGAGACCTATGTCGCGACCGAGCCGAACGGGACAGTCGAGTTGCGCCGCTCGGAATTTGTCGGTCCACAGGTCGGGGACGAACTGCGCGAGCAGGGTGGGCTCGCGATGTTGCTGGCGCTCGGGCTGGTGACACTCTATGTCGCCTTCCGCTTCCAGTTGAAGTTTGCGCTGGGCTCCGTGGCGGCCCTGGCCCACGACGTCATTATTACACTGGGCTTTTTCTCAGTGACGGGGATGGAGTTCGACCTGACGGTGCTCGCGGCACTCATGGCGGTGATTGGTTATTCCCTGAATGACACGATAGTCGTGTTTGACCGGATACGGGAAAATTTCCTTAAAATCCGCCGCGCTGAGCCGAGCGAAGTCCTCAACATATCTATCACGGAAACCCTGGATCGTACGCTGGTGACTTCCGGTACCACTTTGCTGGTTGTTATCGCGCTCGCGTTGTTCGGTGGCGAGATGATCTTCGGGTTCGCGATCACCCTGATTGTCGGGATTACGATAGGTACCTATTCCTCTATTTACGTTGCCTCCGCTGCGGCGCTGATGATGGGAGTGACCAAGGAAGACCTGATGCTCCCCGTCAAGGAAGGCGCCGAGCAGGAAGACCTCACACCCTAATTTACTGCCCAGGAAACACCCATGGAACCGATGATCAATATAGCGTTGCGCGCTGCCCGCAAAGCTGGTGAAAACATAGTACGGGCATCGGATGAATTGCATCGCTTTGAAGTGAAAGCGAAAGGCGTCAATGACTTCGTCACCGAGGTTGATATCAACGCTGAGCGCGAGATTATCTATCACCTGCAAAAAGCCTATCCCGATCACGCGATCCTGGGTGAAGAGAGCGGCCTGATAGGCAGCGAGCAGGCGGAGTATCGCTGGATCATAGATCCGCTGGATGGGACCACCAATTTTGTTCGCGGCATTCCGCACTATGCGGTGTCAATTGCCTGTCTGTACCGGGGCAAGATAGAACACGCTGTCATTGTGGATCCGGTGCGGCGCGAGGAGTTCACGGCCTCTCGCGGTCGCGGTGCGCAGCTCAATGGCCACCGGATTCGTGTCAGTGATCTTTCCAGCCTGGACGGCGCCCTGTTGGGAACAGGTATCCCGTTCAAGGAACACTGCGATGACAAACTGGAGCCCTACAGTAAATCCATCGAACAACTGGCAGCGCGATGTGCCGGCATACGCCGCGCCGGGGCGGCATCCCTGGATCTGGCCTATGTGGCAGCGGGCCGCCTCGATGCCTTCTGGGAGATCGGCCTGGCGCAGTGGGATATCGCCGCAGGTGTGTTGTTAATCCGTGAGGCGGGTGGCCTGGTGGCGGATATCGACGGGTCTGAGCGGTATATGGAGTCGGGCAATATTGTCTGCGGTAATCCAAAATGCTTCAAAGCGGTACTGCAGGTGGTGAAGCCGTTGCTGGGGTGATCCCGTGAACCCGGAAAATATTCGCATCGTACTGGTCAATACCACGCATCCTGGCAACATCGGGGGCGTCGCGCGTGCGATGAAGAATATGGGATTGCAGCGACTCTATCTGGTCGCGCCGCGCGACTACCCCAACGAGCAGGCCGTCTGGCGTGCTGCATCAGCGAACGATGTGCTGGATAGTGCCGTTGTCGTGCCGACACTGAATGACGCCATTGGCGATTGCCAGTTCGTCGTCGGCACCAGCGCCCGTGAAAGGCGGATTCCGTGGCCGCTGATGGATGCGCGCCAGTGCGCCGAGCGCATGGCGCTGGCATCAGGGCGGGAGCAGGTTGCTGTGCTGTTTGGTCGGGAGGATCGCGGCCTGACCAACGACGAACTCAAGGTGTGTAATCTGCACCTGAATATTCCGACCTCCGAGGATTACAGCTCCCTCAACCTGGCCATGGCTGTGCAAATAGTTGCCTATGAGTTGCGGATGCTGACATCGCCCGCTGGCCAACCGTCCAGCGCAGTCGATGAGTGGGATGCCCCCTTCGCATCGCGCGAGAACATGGAGCGATTCTATACCCACCTGGAAGAAGCGCTGGTGGATATAGAGTTTCTCGACCCCGCCGCGCCGCGCCAACTCATGTCCCGTCTGCGGCGCCTGTACAGCCGCGTGCGCCTGGACGAGATGGAACTCAATATCCTTCGCGGGATTCTCACGGAAACGCAAAAGTGGGTTCGGCGGGGCCGGGACAGCGAGCGCTAGGCCTCATTACCCGACATTAATAGTGGGTTTTATAGTTGACCATTTTAGTGGGGTATTGCATACTCCCGACGAAGTGTTACGGGAGCAGAGCTATGAGACTGACGACAAAAGGCAGGTATGCGGTGACCGCCATGCTGGATCTCGCGTTGAACGGGATCGACCGCCCGGTAAGCCTCGCTGATATTTCAGGGCGACAGGATATTTCACTGTCCTACCTGGAGCAGCTTTTTGCCAAATTACGCCGCAACAACCTCGTGAGCAGTGTGCGCGGCCCGGGCGGTGGCTACCGGCTTAGTCGCGCCGGCAACGAGATATTTGTCGCGCAGATTATCGATGCCGTCAACGAAACGGTCGACGCGACGGGGTGCGGTGGTGCAGGCGACTGCCAGCAGGGTGAAATGTGCCTGACGCACCATTTGTGGTGTGACCTCAGCGAGCAGATTCATGGATTTCTCAGCAAGATCAGCCTGTCCAACCTGGTAGAACGAAGGGAAGTGCAAAATATTTCAGCGCGCCAGACAGCGCGTGTCCCGCAGGGTGAAGAGCTCTCCCTGACAGAAATATAGCCGGATGGCGAGCACAATATTTAAGGAGCAACAGCGGTATGCAAAAACCCATTTACTTTGACTATCTGGCGACCACGCCCTGCGATCCCCGCGTGGTGGAGAAGATGGTTCACTGCCTTTCTATCGAGGGCAACTTTGGCAACCCGGCATCGCGTTCACACCTCTATGGCTGGAAAGCGGAAGAAGCGGTCGAGAACGCCCGCCGCCAGGTCGCTGACCTGATCAATGCCGATCCCCGGGAGATTGTCTGGACTTCCGGTGCAACAGAGTCAGATAACCTGGCAATAAAGGGTGTCGCGCACTTCTATGTGAAGAAGGGCAAGCATATCGTAACGTCCAAAATCGAGCACAAAGCGGTGCTGGATACCTGTCGCCAGCTAGAGCGTGAAGGGTATGAAGTCACTTACCTGGATCCGAGCCCCGAGGGCCTGATCAGCCCGGAAGCCGTGGCCAACGCGCTGCGCGAGGACACCATTCTGGTCAGTATCATGCATGCCAACAACGAGATAGGCACGGTGAATGATATCGCAGGCATCGGTGAGGTGACGCGAGCGGCCGGAGTGCTCTTTCATGTCGATGCCGCGCAGAGCGCGGGGAAAGTCACAATCGATATGGAAAACATGAAAGTTGACCTGTTGTCCATGTCCGGCCACAAGATGTACGGTCCCAAAGGCATCGGTGCATTGTACGTGCGGCGCAAGCCAAGGGTGCGTCTGGAGGCGCAAATGCACGGTGGAGGCCATGAGCGCGGCATGCGTTCGGGTACCCTGGCAACCCATCAGATCGTAGGTATGGGTGAGGCAGCACAGATTGCAGGCGAGGGGATGGCCGAGGAAGCCATACGAATGCAGGCGCTGCGGAAGCGCTTCTGGGACGGCATCAGCGATATTGAGGAAGTGCATATCAACGGTGATGACGTGCATCGCCTCCCGGGTGCATTGAATGTCAGTATCGCTTTTGTGGAAGGTGAGTCGCTCATCATGTCGCTGAAAGACCTGGCCGTTTCAAGCGGCTCGGCCTGCACCTCGGCAAGCCTGGAGCCGTCCTATGTGCTGCGGGCACTGGGGTTGAATGATGAACTGGCACACAGCTCCCTGCGGTTCAGTTTTGGACGATTTACCACCGAAGCGGATGTGGATACTGCGGTGACGCAGTTGCGCAGTGCGGTAGAAAAATTAAGGGAGCTGTCCCCGTTGTGGGATATGTATAAGGATGGTGTTGACCTGGACAGCATTGAATGGGCTGCCCACTAATTCCAATTGGAGGAATACGACAATGGCATACAGTGACAAGGTATTGGACCACTACGAAAATCCCCGCAATGTCGGAAAACTCGACGCGGATGATGAGAGCGTGGGTACAGGTATGGTCGGCGCACCGGCTTGTGGCGATGTCATGCGGTTGCAGATCAAGGTAAACGCCGAAGGCATCATTGAGGATGCCAAGTTCAAAACGTATGGCTGCGGCTCGGCCATCGCTTCCAGCTCGCTGTTGACCGAGTGGGTGAAGGGTAAGAACCTGGATGAAGCGGAACAGATCCGCAACACCCAGATCGCCGAAGAGCTGGCGTTGCCACCGGTCAAGATTCACTGCTCTGTGCTGGCCGAAGATGCTATAAAGGCGGCGGTGAAGGATTTACGAGAGAAGCGGGGCATCTAGTATGGGCGTCAGTTTAACGCAACCGGCCGCCAGGCACATAGCGGGCCAACTGGCTTCCAGGGGCAAGGGCATTGGTATTCGGCTCGGCGTCACTACCTCCGGTTGTTCGGGCATGGCCTATGTGCTGGAGTTTGTGGATGAGCTGCAGCCCGAGGACCAGGTGTTTGAGGACCACGGCGTGAAGGTCATCATCGACCCGAAGAGCATGCTTTACCTTGACGGTACTGAGCTGGACTTTGTGCGCGAGGGTTTGAACGAGGGTTTGCAATTTCGCAACCCTAACGTCTCGGCTGAATGTGGCTGTGGGGAGAGTTTCACCGTTTAAGCATGGCGGTGTGACGCTTCCGGTATGTCCATTCCCGATTTTCAGCGTAACTACTTCCAACTTTTTGACCTGCCGGTAACATTTGCGCTGGATCAGACGAAGTTGGGGGCGCGTTATCGGCAGTTGCAGCGAGAGTTGCACCCGGATCGCTATGCCGGGGCCTCGGCGCACGAGCAGCGATTAGCCGTTCAATACTCATCCCTGATCAATGAGGCCTATGCCACACTGCGCAAACCACTGCCGCGGGCAATCTACCTGCTGGAGACAGCGGGAATGAGCGCGGAAACGGTTGCCGCGAAGCCAGTGGACGGCGGTTTCCTGATTCAGCAAATGGAATTGAGGGAAAAGCTCGAGGAAATGGATGACCTGGTGGATCCGGAAACGGCACTGGATCATCTGGTCACCGAAATCGGCGTGGATATAGCGGCATTGCAGGAACAGTTTGCCAGCGCTTTCGCTGCGGAAGATTTGTCTGCTGCGGCCAGCGCCTGCGTCAAAATGCAATATCTGGACAAACTGCTTCGGGAAGCGGAGCAGATCGAGTCCAGACTGATCGACTAACAGGATTACCAAGGCCAAGCATGGCACTACTCCAAATCGCAGAACCCGGACAATCCCCATTGCCTCACCAGGTAAAACGTGCGGTGGGCATAGATCTCGGAACAACAAACTCCCTGGTTGCCACTATGCGCGGAGGCCGGGCAACGGTCCTGCCCGATGAGCGTGGTGAGGTGATGCTGCCCTCCGTCGTCAACTACAGCAGCGAGCGTTCGCCGCTCGTCGGTGCGGACGCAGTGGCGTTGGCCGCGCAGAGCCCTGCCGACACGTTGATGTCGATCAAACGCTTTATGGGCCGCGGCAGTGTGGATGCGTTGGCCGATGCGCAGCGCTCCCACTATCGCCTCGCTGAGGGCGATGAAGGACTTGTGCGCTTTATCACCAGTGGTGGTGCGGTCAGCCCGGTGGAGGTCTCGGCCGATATTCTTCGCGTGCTGCGGCAGCGGGCGGTCGCGACGCTGGGAGGTGAAATCGACGGTGCCGTGATTACTGTCCCGGCCTACTTCGACGAGGCACAACGGCAGGCCACCAAGGACGCGGCCACCCTGGCCGGATTGCGCGTACTGCGCCTGATGAATGAGCCTACTGCCGCGGCTGTGGCCTACGGCCTGGACTCAGCAGAACAGGGCGTTATAGCGGTTTATGACCTTGGCGGCGGCACGTTCGATATATCCATCCTGCGTTTGCAGAAAGGCGTCTTTGAAGTCCTGGCAACCGGAGGCGATACCGCCCTGGGGGGGGACGACCTGGATAGCGCGCTGGCGGACTGGGTGCTGCAGGAATGTGGTTCTCCTACCCTGGCTGCCGGCCAGTACCGGCAGTTGCAGGCCGCCGCACGCGATGCCAAAGAGCGCCTGTCGGACGAGCAGGAAGTCGATATAGACTTGCAGGGTGTGATGCCCGCAGGCGGCACCGTGCGTGTGACGCGGGAGACGTTTGAGAGCTTGGTACTCCCGCTGGTGAAGCGCACGTTGCGCGCGTGTCGCAAATGCCTGCGCGATGCGGAGTTGGACGCCGGTGTCGATAATATCGTGATGGTGGGTGGTTCTACCCGTGTTCCGCTGGTGCGAGAGGCGGTGGCCGACTTCTTCAAACGCACGCCCCTCATCGATATCGACCCCGACCAGGTAGTCGCCGTTGGCGCGGCGATCCAGGCGGATATCCTTGCGGGAAATCGTCCCGAGGGTGACCTGCTTCTGCTCGATGTGATCCCGCTGTCACTGGGGCTGGAAACCATGGGTGGCCTGGTAGAAAAAATCGTGCCGCGCAATACCACTATCCCGGTCAGTCGGGCACAGGAATTTACCACCTTCAAGGATGGACAAACTGCGCTGGCAGTTCATATTCTGCAGGGTGAGCGGGAGATGGTCAGCGATTGCCGATCCCTGGCCCACTTCGAGTTGCGCGGTATTCCCCCGATGGTTGCCGGTGCGGCACGGATTCGTGTGACGTTCCAGGTGGACGCGGACGGCCTGCTCAATGTGTCGGCTCGCGAGGAGATCACGGGCGCCGAGTCGAGCATCACGGTCAAACCCTCTTTTGGCCTCAGCGACGAGGAGATTGCGAACATGTTGCAGTCGTCTTTCAGCCACGCGGCTGAAGACAAGCAAGCCCGGCAACTGGCAGAGGAGCGGCTCGGTGCCTGGCAGTTACTGGAAGGTTTGAAATCGGCCCTGAAGGCGGATGGAGAGGCCCTCCTCAGCGCAGAAGAGCGCGAGGCGATCACGGGGCAAATGACAGAGTTGCAAGCATTGGTGGAAGGCCAGGATGCGGATGCCATACACGCGCAGACTGAGCGGCTCGGGCGTTTGAGTGAGGCCTTTGCGTCGCGGCGTATGGACAAGAGTATTCGGGCCGCGCTCGCGGGTGTCTCCCTGGATTCGCTGGACGACGAGGTAACACAGTGACAAAAATTGTAGTACTCCCCAATGAGAATCTCTGCCCGGACGGGGCGCTGATAGAAGCTGAGCCCGGTGAGAGCGTTTGTCGCGCGCTCCTGCGCAATGATATCGAGATCGAGCACGCCTGCGAGCTCTCCTGTGCCTGTACCACCTGCCACGTACTGATTCGAGAGGGCTACGATTCGTTGGAGCCGCCCGATGATCTTGAGGATGATTTCCTGGATATGGCCTGGGGGCTGGAGCCGGATTCACGCCTGAGTTGCCAGGCGATCGTCGGTGAGGAAGACCTTGTCGTAGAGATTCCGCGCTACACTATCAACATGGTATCCGAGCAACATTAAGCGGGAGAGTGCTGATGCGATGGACTGATGTAGACACTATTGCGATCGAGTTAATGGAAGCCCACCCCGATATTGATCCGCTGGCGGTCAATTTTGTCGATTTGCGTAACTGGGTGATTGCGCTGCCGGATTTCGATGATGACCCGAAGCACAGTGGTGAGAAGATTCTGGAGGCGATTCAGGCGGCTTGGATTGAGGAGCGGGATTAGCTGCTATCTTTGTAGCGAAGAGTATTGGTGATTCGTTTCGGAATCGAGATAGTAGTCGCGATACTCGCTTGCGAATCGGAGCATGCGATATCTGCTTATCACTGGGACACGCCAAAAAGCGCACATCCATGTGCAGGCTCGGGTGGCGACGTCCTGTCGCCACACGGTCCCAGTGATAAGCAGATATCGCACGCTCCTTCGATCTTCCTACGGTTCTGGTTTAAACGAATCCATTCCTTAGATGTCACCATCCTGGCCCCTAAATTGGTATGAAGGAGGGAAATTGCAAGGCATAGGGTTGGGACTATGCGAGGCAGGCCCTGTCCCGACCCTATGTCGTGCAATTTCCCGGCGGCCTTGCGAGACACATGTAAGTGCCATCTGACCCCGTATTTCGGTGTTGGACCCTGACAAGAACTGTATAAGTCCATCACCAGCGCAGCCCCAGCGGCATTTTCCAGTATAGTTACCGCGCGGTGAGTGCGCGCGAGATGCCCGATTTCAGGTAAAATCCCCGCTTTTCCCTCCTGATTTGTAAATAACTGATTTACAAGAGAAAAAATCTACCGTGAGAGAGTGATTGCAGGTGAAACGGCGGCCTAAAATCCGTATAATTGCGCGCTTCCCAAAGTGAGCCTTTCTGGAGATACCTCATGGCTGTAGAACGTACCCTGTCCATCATCAAACCCGACGCTGTTGGCAAAAACATTATCGGCAAAATCTATTCGCGATTTGAGACCAATGGCCTGCAAATCGTCGCCTCCAGAATGCTGCGCCTGAGCGATACGGTGGCTGGCGGGTTTTATGCAGAACACAAGGAGCGTCCGTTTTTCCCCGCCCTGATTGAGTTCATGACGTCCGGGCCGGTTGTCGTGCAGGTGTTGGAAGGCGAGGGTGCCATCGCCAAGAACCGCGAGCTGATGGGTGCTACCAATCCGGCGGAGGCTGAAGCGGGAACGATTCGAGCGGATTTCGCCTCATCGATTGACGCCAATGCGGTACACGGTTCGGATTCTCCGGAATCGGCCGCTCGTGAAATCGCCTATTTCTTCGCTTCCAGCGAGCTCTGCGAGCGCTAGGACGCCGTTGCCCAAACTGCCCCGATGACGACGCTCTCACCGACAAGTACCCCAGCCATTGTGCCTCGCAAGAAGGTGAACTTGCTGGGCTTGTCGCGTGTGCAGATGGAGCAGTTTTTCGAGGATCTGGGCGAAAAGAAGTTTCGTGCGCAACAGGTACTGAAATGGATTCACCACGCCGGTGTCATCCGCATTGAGGACATGTCCAATCTGGGCAAGGCGCTGCGCGACAAATTGCTTGATATCGCAGAGGTCCGTCCGCCGGAAATCGCCAGCCAGCAGGACTCCAGCGACGGCACTCGCAAGTGGGCTATTCGCGTCGATGGGGGAGGCCTGGTTGAAACGGTGCTGATACCCTCGGGTAATCGTGCCACGCTGTGTGTGTCCTCGCAGGTGGGCTGTAGCCTGGATTGCAGTTTCTGCTCCACCGGGAAGCAGGGCTTTGAGCGCGACCTGACTGCCGCTGAGATCATTGGCCAGGTGTGGCTGGCGATAAAGTCCTATGACGCCTTTGGCCCGGGGAATAACCGGGTCGTTTCCAATGTGGTGATGATGGGCATGGGTGAGCCCCTGCTGAATTTTGACAACGTGGTTGCCGCGATGGATCTCATGCTTGAGGATCTGGCGTACGGTCTGTCAAAGCGCCGGGTGACATTGAGTACGTCCGGTGTTGTGCCGGCGCTTGATCGCCTGGCCGGCGTCAGCGAGGTTTCGCTGGCCGTATCCCTGCATGCGCCGAACGACGAACTGCGCAACCAGCTGGTGCCGATCAACCGCAAGTATCCGATTGCGGTATTGCTTGAGAGTTGTCGCAACTACATGGCTGCCCAGAGCGATAAAAGCCGTGTGGTGACAATCGAGTACACGCTTATCAGGGATGTAAACGACCAGGTTACGCACGCCAGGGAACTGGTGGAGCTACTGCGAGATACGCCCTGCAAGGTCAACCTTATCCCCTTCAATGCCTTCGCGCAGTCTGACTATCGCCGGCCCAGCGGCAACGCGGTGCAGCGCTTCTGGCAAGTACTGGTTGATGCAGGATATATTGTGACGGTCCGAACCACGCGTGGCGATGATATCGATGCCGCCTGTGGCCAGCTGGTGGGGCAGGTCGTGGACCGTACCCGTCGCAGTGAGCGCTACCGCGCGGCGGACGATGCGCAATTGATTACAGTGGGGTAGGCATGGTGTTCGAGATGCAAGCCAGATTGAAAAAAACTCTATCGCCCCTGTGCCTGGTGCTGGTATGCGTCTGGCTGGGCGGCTGTATTACCACGACAGAGGGCGGCTTTACCGAGGAGGCCTCTCCTTCGAAGGCGCTGGATAAGCGCGTGGCACTCGCCCGGCAGTATATCGGTGAGGGCAACTGGGAAGCTGCCAAACGCAACCTGCAGCTGGCTGAGGATATCGACGCAACTAACCCCCAGGTGTACGAAGCGTTTGCGCTGGTGTACCAGAGTACAGGTGAGTACGAGCTGGCAGAGGACAATTTCAAGAAGGCGATCAGCCTGGATAAGAATTTCTCCCGTTGTCGCAACAATTACGCAGCTTTTCTATACAGCCAGCAACGCTACCAGGAAGCGGAAGAACAGCTGGATTATGTCGTTAAGGATACGCTGTATTCCGGACGCCCCAATGCGTTCGTCAACCTCGGTTTGTGTCGCCTGAAATTGTTCGATACCCAGGGTGCAGAGGAGGCTTTTGTGCGGGCCATCGCGATGGATCGTACCAATCCGGTTGCACTGTATGAACTCGCCAGGATTCGCTATGAGGCGCAGGACTATGCCACGGCGAACAAGTACTATGGCACGTACCGCACAGTGGTACGCAAGCAGTCTGCGGCTGGCTTGCTGCTGGGCATCCAGCTGGCCAAGGCGGATGGCGATCGCGATTCCGAAGCCAGCTATGCGCTGGCCCTGCGCAACCTCTATCCAAAATCCGCCGAATACCAGGCCTACAAACGGACCGTGAAAAAGTGACTGATGCGCTCGACCAGATTGATGCATTCACCACGCCCGGGTCGCTGCTGAAAGCCGCCAGGGTGTCGCGCGGCATGTCTGAACGGGAGGCGGCAGATCGCCTGAACCTGATGCCGAACTATGTGGGTATTCTGGAGCGCGACGATTATCAGGCGTTGCGCAGTCCACCGTTTGCGCGCGGTTATGTCAAGGCCTATGGCCGGCTGCTGGGGCTGGACGAGAAGCACCTCATGGCAGTTTTTGACCAGGTGGCCGATGTGGCGCCGGTGCAGTATGAAGTGCGTGTCGCAAAACGCCCGCTGCAACTACAGCGCACAGGTTTGGGTGTGGTGATTGGCCTGGGCGTGTTGTTGTTGCTGGTGCTGGCGCTGTGGTGGTGGGAAGAGGGGGCGAATGGACAGCCAGCGCCCGCTTTGAGCACGGGAGCGCAGGATCGCCTGGGTGACCCGCAGCAGTATGTCGGAGGTGGTGAATGAAAATTGAATCGCCTATTACCCGCCGCGTTTCGAGGCAAATCCATATCGGTAATGTGGCAGTGGGTGGCGACGCGCCCATCAGTGTCCAGAGTATGACGAATACCGACACCTGCGATGTCGCGGCAACTGTAGCCCAGGTCAGGGCCATCGCAGATGCCGGGGCAGACATCGTAAGAATCTCCGTGCCAACCATGGACGCCGCAGAAGCGTTTCGACAGATCCGTGCGCAAGTGACAGTGCCGCTGGTTGCCGATATTCATTTTGATCACAAGATCGCGCTCAAGGTTGCGGAGTACGGCGTGGATTGCCTGCGTATCAACCCGGGGAACATAGGTCGTGACGATAAGGTCCGCGCGGTAATCGACAGCGCTCGGGACAAGGGCATTCCGATCCGAATCGGCGTGAATGCAGGCTCACTGGGCAAGGAACTCCAGCGGAAATACGGGGAGCCCACGCCGGAGGCGCTGGTGGAGTCCGCCATGCATCACGTCGATATCCTGGACAAGTTTAACTACCCGGATTTCAAGGTGAGCGTAAAGGCATCCGGTGTCTTCATGGCTGTTGCGGCTTACCGTTTGCTGGCCACGAAGATCGATCAGCCCCTGCACCTGGGTATTACCGAGGCCGGCGGCCTGCGCGGTGGAACTGTGAAGTCTGCGGTGGGGCTGGGAATGCTGCTGATGGACGGTATAGGTGATACCCTGCGTGTCTCCCTGGCTGCAGATCCCGTGGAGGAGGTCAAGGTAGGTTTCGATATCCTGAAAAGCCTGCAATTGCGGGCCAACGGTATTAATTTTATCGCGTGCCCCAGTTGTTCACGACAGAACTTCGATGTGGTGGGTACGATGAATACGCTGGAGCAGCGCCTTGAGGATATTCGTACACCGATGGACGTCGCTGTCATCGGGTGTATCGTCAATGGGCCTGGTGAGGCCCGGGAGGCCGATGTGGGCCTCACGGGAGCCACCCCCAACAACCTGATATACGTCGATGGTGAGCCGCACCACAAGATCAGCAACGAGGATTTTGTCGATCATCTTGAAGAGGTGATCAGGAAGCGTGCCGCAGAACTGGAGCAGGCGCGTGTCAAACTGGAAGAACAACTCATTGTTAAATCTTCCCGCTGATTGTTTACATCGAGTACTGGAGCCCAAGTGAGTGAAATAACCGCCATTCGGGGGATGAACGATATCCTGCCGAGTGACACAGCCTGTTGGCAGTTTCTGGAGCGCACAATAGCAGCGGTCGTGGACAGCTATGGTTACGCCGAGATCCGCCTGCCTGTGGTGGAAAAAACAGCACTGTTCAAGCGCTCCATTGGAGAAGTGACCGATATCGTCGAGAAGGAGATGTACACGTTCGATGACCGCAATGGCGACAGCATGACGTTGCGCCCGGAAGGTACTGCGGGCTGCGTTAGAGCAGTCATCCAGCAGGGCTTGCTCAATACCCCACAACGCCTTTGGTATACGGGCCCCATGTTTCGTTACGAGCGCCCGCAAAAAGGCCGGCAGCGCCAGTTTCACCAGACAGGTGTAGAGTCGTTCGGCGTCGCCACGCCTGACATGGACGCAGAGCTGATTCTCCTGTGTGCGACATTGTGGCGCCAGTTGGGGCTTCTCGATGCTATGGAACTGCAGCTGAACTCCATCGGCAGTGCAGATGCGCGCAAAGCCTTTCGGGCGGCGCTGGTAGAGTTCCTGCAGGAGCGGGTCGATGCGCTTGATGAGGACAGCCAGCGGCGTTTGCATACGAATCCGCTGCGTATCCTGGACAGCAAGAACCCCCAGACACAGGCTGTGCTGGATGATGGGCCGAGCCTTGAGGATTATCTCGACGAGGAGGCAAAAGCTGATTTTGCGCGGCTGTGTGAGTTACTGCAGGCCGCCGGTGTCAAGTACACAGTCAACCGTCGGCTGGTGCGCGGGCTGGACTACTACAACAAAACGGTGTTCGAGTGGGTAACCGGGAAGTTGGGCGCACAGGGTACTGTTTGCGCCGGTGGTCGCTATGATGGCCTTGTGGCGCAACTCGGAGGCAAGGCGACGCCCGCCATCGGGTGTGCGATGGGTATGGAGCGCCTGGTGTTGCTGTTGATGGAGCAGGGCGCGGCTGTCACGGCGCCGGTGGTCGACGCCTATGTGGTGGCTGTGGGTGGAGACGCACAGTGTCTCGCGCTCGCTGCCACCGAGGGGTTGCGCCTGCAGCTACCCCGGTTGCGAATTGTGCAACACACCGGGGGCGGCAGTTTTAAAAGCCAGATGAAGAGAGCAGACAAGAGCGGCGCCCGTGTAGCCCTGATCTGGGGTGAAGACGAGGTGGCGGCGCAGACGGTCACAGTGAAGTCACTGCGGGCGAACGATGGCGAGCGCGCCGCGCAGGTCACGGTAGCGCTGGAAGATTTGGAAACCACATTGTGCGCAGCGCTTGCGCACTGAATCACAGTAAGAGGAAGGAACGACGTGGAACCGTACAGTACAGAAGAAGAACAGGTCGAAGCGCTGCGTCGCTGGTGGAATGAAAATGGGCGTTCCACCATCGCGGCTGTCGTTATCGCGTTGGCCGCTGGTTTCGGCTGGCAGGCGTGGCAAGCCCAGGACATCGGCCAGCAGGAACAGGCGTCCGAGCTCTACCAGGCCCTGTTGCGCGCAGTCGAAACACCCGGGTCGCCGCAAGCCGCGCAGGGTGTGGAACTGGCAGAGCAACTAAAGAACGAGTTCGGCGGCAGCCAGTATGCACAGTTTGCTGCCCTGCAGTTGGCGGCAATGGCCGTGAGTAATGGCGATCTGGCAGAGGCCGAAGCACAGTTGCGCTGGGTACTGGGCAAGGCGGCGGGCGGTACCGATACCGCACAGGTTGCGCAACTGCGACTGGCTCGTGTGCTGGCGGCCTCCGGCGATACCGATCAGGCCCTGGATATCCTGACAAAAGCAGACCCGGGCCCCTACGGCGCATCCTATGCCGTTGCCCAGGGTGATATCCTGCTGGCGGCGGCGCGGCGGGATGAAGCGCGCACGGCTTACAACCTCGCAATGACCATGGCGGCGGCGGGTGGGCAGGGCGTTAATCTCTCCGTCCTGCAACAAAAGCTGCAAAGCCTGACGCCCGTGCCCCCACGCGAGGGAGGCGAGAGCGCCGCGCTGAGCGATACCCCTGACGTTTCGTCGACTGACGACAATTTTGACGCCCCGGAGGAATAACAATATGCAACATATCTACCGGCACCTGTTCCCGCTGTTTCTCGTACTCAACCTGGCGGCATGTAGCACGATTTCAGGATGGTTTGAGTCGGACGACGATGAGGCGACAGCGCCGGCTGAGCTTGTCGATATCGATGAAACCGTCGAAATCGACGAGCTCTGGTCCGTGGATGTGGGCGATGGCCAGGGCGACGGCTTTTACCGCTTACGCCCGGCTATTCGCGGTGACATGATCTATGTGGCTGCGGCCAATGGGGAAGTTGCGGCCGTGAACCGTCTTTCTGGCGATACCGTCTGGGAGGCCGAACTGGAGACGCAGCTCTCCGGCGGCGTCGGCGTGTACGAGGATTCGCTTTTTGTCGGCAGCAGCGAGGGCTATGTCCTGCGGCTGGACGCGAGCTCAGGCGAGCGCGTGTGGTCTACGCCTGTGCGCGGAGAGATACTGTCGGCGCCGCAGGGTAATGGCAAGGTGGTGGTCGCCCAGACCTATGACGGCCGCCTGCAGGGTCTCGATTACCAGACAGGAACAATTCTCTGGACCTACGACAGCAATGTTCCGGTCCTGACTATTCGCGGTACCAGCACCCCCATTTTCAACGGCAGCCAGGTCTATGCGGGTTTTGCCAATGGTCGGGTGCTGGGGTTTGACTCCCAGACCGGCGCGCTGTTGTGGGAGGTTCGTGTATCGATACCCCAGGGCCGATCCGAAATTGAACGTATCGTGGATGTAGACGGCACCATGGAGCTTGCGGGCAATGAGCTTTTCGCGGTCAGTTACCAGGGCAGTGTGGTCGCTATCGATGTGAAGAGTGGCCGCAAGATCTGGCAGCAGAAGGCCTCCTCGTTCTCCGGTGTTTCCCAGGGCTTCAGCAATGTTTACGTCGCGGATGAAGACGGCACGTTGAGTGCCTACATGCGCAACGGCCAGGGTGTGCGCTGGACGCAGGGCGCGCTGGCGTACCGCGAGCTTTCCAGGCCGACGCCTGTCAGCAGTTATGTCGCCGTGGGTGATTTCGAAGGCTACGTCCATGTACTGTCCCAGGTTGATGGCGACTTTGTAGGTCGCTTCCGGGTTGACGATGAGGGTGTACGCGCCGACATGATGAGCGAAGGCAATGTGATCTACGTCTACGGAAATGCTGGCGAGTTGGCTGCGTATGAGATTACCGCCAAAAAATAATGATTCCGGTGATCGCTCTGGTCGGGCGCCCCAATGTTGGTAAATCTACCCTGTTCAACCAGCTGACGCGCAGCCGGGACGCGCTGGTTGCTGATTTTCCCGGCCTGACCCGGGATCGCAAATACGGAGAGTCGCGAGTCGGCAGTCGGCCGTTTGTCGTGATCGACACCGGCGGTATAACCGGCGACGAGGCGGGCATCGATTCGCCCATGGCCCAGCAGGCGCTGACCGCGATTGAGGAGTCCGATGTTGTACTCTTTATTGTCGATGGTCGCGAGGGCTTGAATGCAACAGACGAGGCACTCGCCAGCCAGTTGCGCCAGCGCAACAAGGCGTTTCACGTTGTCGTAAACAAGATCGACGGCCTCAATGAGGATATCGCCACGGGCGATTTCTATGCGTTGGGTGTCGACACCATGTTTGCCATCGCTGCGTCTCACGGGCGCGGTGTCGCCAGTATGATTGAGGACGTACTGGCGAAGTTTTCCGAACCCCCCGAGGTCGTCGAGCGGGAACGCCATCCGGATAGCATTCGGGTCGCCATTGTCGGGCGGCCGAATGTCGGGAAGTCCACGCTGGTAAACCGCCTGCTGGGCGAGGAGCGGGTAGTCGTTTTCGACGAACCCGGTACCACGCGCGACAGCATTTACATCGACTACGAACGCGAAGGCCAGAAATACACGTTGATCGACACTGCCGGTGTCCGCCGGCGCAAGAATGTGAAAATGGTGGTTGAGAAGTTTTCTATCGTGAAAACACTCAAGGCGATCGACGACGCCCATGTCGTGGTGCTGATTATGGACGCCCACGAGGGCATCGTGGACCAGGACATGCATTTGCTCGGGCATTGCATGGACAAGGGGCGCGCACTGGTACTGGCGGTTAACAAGTGGGACGGAATTGATTCTGACCAGAGAGACTGGATCAAGCGCGAGCTGGATCGCCGTTTCCGCTTTGCCGAGTATGCCGATACACACTACATCTCGGCGCTGCACGGTACCGGTGTCGGCCACCTGTACCAATCAATAAACAGCGCCTATTCGTCGGCCACTCGCAAGCTCAACACCAATGCGTTGACGCGTATCCTCGAGGCCGCGGTATTCGATCATCCTCCACCCATGGTAAACGGCCGGCGTATCAAATTGCGCTACGCCCACGCCGGGGGGCAGAACCCGCCGTTGATCGTGATCCACGGCAACCAGACGGGCAGTGTGCCGAACAGCTATCAGCGTTACCTGGAAAAAGTCTATCGCCGCGAACTGGAACTGGCGGGTACACCTGTGCGCATTGAGTTCCGTGCCGGTGAAAACCCCTACGCCGAAAAACGCAACAAACTGACACAGCGTCAGGTGCAGCGCAAACGTCGCCTGATGTCGCATGTCAAAAAGGCGAAGAAGAGCAAAAAGAAGAAGTAGCCCGATGATTGCGGTCGAGAAGAAGCCTGATCTGGATTCGCGTGAAAACATCGCGTTGTTCGTGGACCGGTTTTACGAGCGCCTGCTTGCCGATGAGCAATTGGCTCCCATCTTTGTCGATGTCGCAGAGATCGATCTCGCCGTCCATCTGCCGCATATCAAGGATTACTGGTGCAAACTGTTACTGGGTGAAAAACAGTACCAGAGACATACCATGGATATTCACCGCCAGTTGCACAGCAAACGAGCGCTGAAAATCGAGGATTTTGAGCGCTGGCTGGATTTTTTTACCTCGACGGTGGACGCCCATTTTGCCGGCGAACGTGCGGATCGCGCGAAGCGGGTGGCGGCAACGATTGCCGCCAACATGAAGAAAAGCCTGTCCGCGCCCTGAGCCTGGCGGCGCGGTAGCCCTTAGAAGGAATACCGCATATCAATGCCGTAAGTTAGCGGGTCTTCGATGCTGGTCCGGTAAACACCCAGGTTCGCGGCAGCGAGACCGCCCGGGTTGTCGGCAATTTCATTATCCTGCAGGTTTTTTCCCCAGATAGCGATTTCAAAATTATCCGCATCGTTGGTCCATGCAATACGGGCACTGAGCAATTCGCGGTCCTGGAAGTACCACGGGCCTGTCGTGTAGATTCGGCTATTGGAGTCGTTGGGATCTCCCGCTTCTTCATACACATAGTCCAAATGAACCAGCAGGTAACCGACCGGAATTTCAGGGGTCCAGTCCAGGCGCAGGGTATAGTCGGTGTTCGTTTTGTCATGTTGCTTGGTGCCGCCCACCGGCTGGCCGCCGCTGTTGAAATAGGCCTGGGGTGTTTTGACTGAACTGCGCACTGTGGTCAAGCCGGATAGCAGCAAGTTGTCCAGTGCGCGCCATTGCAGCATGATCTCTGCACCCTCGATGTCCACATCCTGGCTGATCACACTGGGTGCAGCAGTAGGGTCCTGCGCATTACACTCTTCCGTAGTGGACCCCGGTGTACACGATTTGGTATCGGTAGCAAATTGCTGGCCGTCGAGGTTCTGGTAGAACAGTGAGGTTTCCACACGCAGGCGATCCTCGAAGAAATCGCCCTTCAGGCCGAGTTCCGTGCTGCTCATTTCTTCCGGGTCGAACGGGCCGGTGACATAGGCCGAGAAATCCTGGCCATCGTAGCCGCCGGATTTATAGCCCGTGGCATAGGACAGGTAGGCCATGGCCGTATCCATAAACTGCCAGTCGAGTACCAGGCGCCCGGTGACTTTGCTCCAGTCGTTGGAATCTTCAAACTTGTTATAGTAGTCGGCCGGGGCGGCACCTGTTTTTGCCGGATCGTAGTTGATGACAGCCGGTGCCACAGGCCAGTCACCTATGCTGACCGGAAAGGTTTGCCAGGAATACGTCTTCTGGTCTGCGCTGTAGCGCAGGCCGGCGGAGATCCGCCAGGTTTCTGTCAGGCTATATGTGACGTCGCCAAAGACACCAAAGTTTTTAAAGTCCCCGGTGTTGTCCATGGTTTCCGTAAAATACTGCCCCGCATAACTCGGCGGCACTACCGCTAAACCGAGTATATCGGACAGATTGAGCCAGTAGGAATCGGGCTCGTTTGGAACGGTGTCCCAAAGATAGAAATCCTGGTCTCCGGAAACTTCGACACTGACAAACTGCATATAGGAATCAGCGAAGAGCCCGATATCCGTGCGCTGGTACACGTCTTCAACGCTGTAGTTAAGCCCGCCCACCGCATTGAACTTGTCATTCACGAAATTGAAGCGTATCTCGCTGTACCAGATATCGGAATCTTCTTTGTTG
>JAGRIK010000289.1 GCA_020443325.1 Halioglobus sp. | reverse complement strand
TACCTGCATCACGGGATGTTTTGTCCGGCCATTCAATCCAGGAAAACACCACGGCTTCATCCTCCCTTGCTTGCACCGAGCGACGAAAATCGGTGACCTTGCCGTCGGTCACATCGTCTTCCCAGCATTCGAGGACGCGAGTTGCGCCGAATTCGATGAACGCAGCGTCGGCAGTTTCAGCGTGACGTATAAATTTTTCTTTATTGGCTTTTGGTACCGCAATTACAAAACCATCGATATAACTCATCTTCCTCTCCTGATTGTTTCAGCGGTGTTGTCATCCAGCAGTCGACCCGCGGACTGGCATTCCGACACGTTCCGCTATTCAATTTTGCGGTGCAGCCAGGCGCTGCTGAAGAACCCGCCTTTCCGGTTCCTGCTGAACCAGTTCCACCACCTGTGATAGTAGCCGAGGCTGACGCAAGCACCATCGAAAACCACTCCTGACATAGTTGACTGTAATGTTACAGTTTGATACGGTGCATTTAGGCACTGTAAAGGTACAGTCGGCGATGTTCAGGAGGTAATCATGATCGCTCAAGTCGAACAACTGCTGCAACGTGGTCCCAGTGTCAGCAGTTCGCTGCTGCCGGCGATTTTCACTATCTTCAGCCAGTGGCGGCTGACCGGTGCCCAGCAGATGACGCTCTTGGGGCTCAGCAACGAGAAGACACTCTATAACTGGAAGAGCCGGCCGGAAAAGGCCAAGTTGACGCGGGATCTGCTCGAGCGGACCAGCTATATTCTGGGTATCTACAAATCCCTGGAGATTCTGTTGCCTGACGAGGGTCTGGCCGATCAATGGCTGGCAACCCCCAATGACAACCCGCTGTTCAATGGTACGGCACCGTTGGATCGGTTACTGGCCGGGCAGGTGGTGGATCTGGCCGTTGTCAGGAATTTTCTCGACGGGGAGCGGGGCGCCTGATGATCAATATCGATACGCTACCGGGTAGCGAGGTAAATGCTCTGGTCTATCGGGTTATTCTGGCGCGCTATCCCCAGATCCACCTGTTCGAGCGTGTCTCCAGTCCGCAGGATTGGGAGGTGCTCTATGCGGTGGAGTCACTGACGAATCCCAGGTTGCGCGATGAAGTGGGCGATATTCGCATGGTGCCACCGGAAGATCGGGTGTATGGCGATGGTGCCTCCTGGATCATGGCGGCGTTTACCCACCCACCGGTCGATGCCAGAGGTGGACGCTTCAACCGGGATTTCGGGCTCTATTACTGCACCGCTGATGAGGCTGTAGCCATCGCTGAGTCTTCCTTTCATCGCGCGCGTTTTCTGCGCGAGTCCCGAATTGACCACGCCACGCAGGAAATGCGTGTTATTCGCGCACAGCTTGGGCCGACTACCTTGCATGATGTGCGACATCTGGTTGGTGATGCCATTTACGACCCCGATGAATACGCAGTAGGACAACGGCTCGGCTACGCATTGCGCAATGCTAAAAGCTTCGGTGTTCACTACCAGAGCGTCAGGGCGGAGGGTGAGTGCTATGGGGTGATGCGCCCCAGGGTGCTCTCGGATGCCATCCATTGGCGTTATCTGCGCTACCACTATGACCAGGGCGCGATCGTTGAAGTTGAATCCCTCGTCGGTAGTGGCAGCCGGTGACGGCGATGTATAACGAACTGCATTGGATTCTGCGGTTGCTGCAGGACAACTATATTGTTACCGAGACCAAAATCACCGGGCTCCCTGACGAAAGCGCCTGGTGTTGAGGATGAGCCTGCCTTAGCTGGCATGTTGGCTTACGCGCGCGATGTGGGCCGTCCTGAAGTAGTCGCGCAAGATTCCGAGCGAGGACTTTGACATTACAATGCCCACGTTAATCAAAGTATTGGAGGAGGCGAGAGCCTGTCGACTTTGCGCCGATGGACTCCCGCATGAACCTCGCCCGATTGTGAGTGCAAGCCCCAACGCGCGGCTGTTGATTATTGGGCAAGCGCCCGGGTCAAAAGTGCACGAGAGCGGTGTTCCCTGGGACGATAAAAGCGGGGATCGGTTGCGGCAGTGGCTGAATATCAGTAAACAGGTATTCTACGACGATACGAAAGTAGCCATTATGCCCATGGGGTTCTGTTATCCCGGTAAAGGACGCTCCGGTGATTTACCACCTCGCCCGGAGTGTGCGCCCCATTGGCATGCGAAGGTTCTCTCCCGCTTGCCAGAAATTCAATTAACACTGCTCATTGGTCAATACGCGCAGCGTTACTATCTGGGCAATGATTCACGTACGCTGACGGATACCGTGGCCGCGTGGCGTGATCATCTGCCAACTTACTTTGCGCTCCCTCACCCCTCGCCGCGTAATCAATTCTGGTTAAGAAAAAATCCGTGGTTCGAGAAGGAAGTGTTGGTTGAATTACAAAAGCGGGTGAAAAAGGCGTTGCTTTAGCACTCGGGTCGTCGTTGTTTAGTGAGGATTCGCGAGCGTCGCATCGCTAATAGATCATTGACCCCCAAGGAATGCTGCAAATGGATCATGGTAGTTGCCTGATGCCGGAAAAAGGGTATAACGGAGCCCGTGGCTTTAACCGGCAAATCCGAGCCAGGGGCTTCAAAGCACTTTATACCCGGCGCATTGTCGCGCTTGAGTCGAGGAAGCCGACTGTCTCAATAGACCTGTACGCCATCCAGCAGCGGGACAATTAAGCCGCTCTATCACCGAAGGTTTGGACGAATTGACAGGATTGTATTTCTTTTTAACATGAACAATAATCCAGCGTCATGAAATCACTTCGGATACTATTGGTCATCTGTCTCTCCCTGTCAGTGCCGACCACGGCCTTAGCTGCAGTGGTGGGCAAGGCGCAGTGTGAGCACCGCCATATGGCCGATACAATCGTGTCGGTAGACCATGTGCAGAACGTGGGCACGAGTATGCAGCACGGTGATCACTCGCAGCATTCTGCGCACGATGGCGCTTTCGGCGCAGACCATTCGAGTCAATGCCCTCACTGTAATAGTGGCCAATGCGCCAGCGGTAGTGTTAGCGCGTTAGTCGCCCTGTCGGATAATACCTTGAGCGAAAAGTCGGCAGCGCAATTGATCGCCTCCCCGATCAGTCACACCGCTGCGGCCCACTCCAACAGTCTCTTTAGACCCCCAGCCTGATTTGAGTCTTAGCCTTAGCGCGTTTTGGACGTTTGTCCGAAGCGCGTCCCGGGTTTTGGTCGGTTGCCAATTCGGCAATCGAAATCCAATCAGACTCAGTTGGAGGTCCCGTGATCAATTTACGCATTCCCATCCTATTACTCGCGTGGCTGCTCGTGCTATCCGGGTGCGCCACCCTGCCGGAAGATAGCGGACGGAAGGATGTACAGCGCCTCGTAGCCAGCCGTACCGGACAAGTGCCTGCCTCCGCAGACGCTGATATTCCCAAACTTGTCTCCAGTTTGCTAAGCCAGCCCCTAACTGCAGGGGGGGCGGGGCGCGTAGCACTGCTGAACAATCCCAGCCTGCAGGCTGAGTACGCCAGTCTGGGCATTGCCGCTGCGGAGGTTTATAACGCCGGACGCCTGGCCAATCCCGGTTTCAGTTTATCGGTTATGGTCTCCGATGAATCGAGCACGCCCAATCAGGTGACTTTCGGTTTGGCCCAAAGTTTTACCGATCTTTTGCTGTTGTCGGCGCGCAGTCGTCTCGCTAACAGCGAGTTCGAGCGTGCCAAACTGGAAGTAGGCGCCGCAGTGATTGATCTGGTGGCAGATGTTGAAGTCGCATACTACAACCTGGTGGGTGCTCAACAGGTGGCCACGATGCGAGGCCATGTAGCCAAGGCGGCCGACGCCTCGGCGACTCTGGCACAGCGCTTTTTCGATGCCGGAAATATCAATGCACTCGACCTGGCGCTGGAGTACGCGGTCGCCAGCCAGGCCAAACTGGAGCGGATTCAGGCTGAGGCGGCAACAGTGGCCGCGCGCAATGCTCTCAACCGCTTGCTGGGACTGGGCGCGGGCGATGATCGCTGGGTAACGTCGGACCAATTGCCGCTCCCCGTGACAAAAGAAGATGAACTCAGTGAACTGCTGGCGCTCGCAGGGGACTCGCGGCTCGACCTCCTCGCCAAGCGGGCGCAGGTGGCCTTGTTGGCGGACAAACTGGGCTTCGACCGTCAGTTCCGCTACGTGGGTGACATAACCGTTGGTATTGATACTGAACGTGAGACCGATCGATCCCGCATTACCGGACCAAATCTCTCCCTGGAATTACCGATCTTCAATACTGGCGCGGGCCGGATAGCGCAGGCCGAGGCACTGGTGGATCAGGCCGAAGCCCAGCTGCAGACCCTGGCGCTGGCTATTGGCAATGATGTGCAATTGGCGCACTCCCAGGTACTTGTGGCCAGGGAATTACTTGAGCAATACCGGGACTCCCTGCTACCTCAGCGAGAAGCCATAGTGCGGCTGACGCAACAAGAGGTGAATTACATGCTTGAGGGGCAGTTTCAATTGTTGTTGGTCAAGCAGCAGGAATTCGATGCATTCCAGGCCTATCTCGAAGCGTTGCGTGACTATTGGGTTGCGCGTACCGAGCTGGGTCGCGCGGTTGGGACAAAACTACCCAGCGGGAAGAATATCGAAAGCGAGACAGTTGGCCCATCATTGTTTCCTGATTCGCCTGCACAGGACATGAAGCATATGCATCATGGTACTGGTGGTATGAAGGGCATGGAGAGTATGGATCACTCCGGCATGACGATGGGTCCGACGGAGCTTTCACAACCCAAAATTATTACTTTACAAGGAGAACAGCAATGACAAGTCGCCGTGAAGTCTTGTCCTGGATGGGCCTCGGCTCACTCGCCGGTGTCACAGGCACAGTAATTCCACGAATCCACGCGCAGTCGTCAGGGCATGATATGCCCGACAGGGTGGTGCGTGAGGCCGGGGAGACAGTCCTGCAAACTGCGCCTCTACCTGCCGCGAGCAGGGGTGAGTATCTGCCAGTACGCACGCTCAATGGCTGGACCTTGCCATACAAAATGAATGCCGGGGTGAAGGAATTTCATCTGGTTGCGGAAGAGGTCGAACACGAGTTCGCTCCCGGCACTACTGCCAAATGTTGGGGCTACAATGGCAGCACACCCGGCCCCACGATTGAGGCTGTGGAGGGTGATCGAGTGCGCATCTTCGTAACCAATCGTCTCGGTGAACACACCACCATTCACTGGCACGGGATTATTCTTCCCAGCGGTATGGATGGAGTTGGCGGACTCAGTCAGCCCCATATCAAACCGGGCGAAACCTTTGTCTATGAGTTCACACTGCAACAGAGTGGCACACATATGTATCACCCACACGCCGATGAGATGGTACAAATGGCTGTTGGCATGATGGGCATGTTTATCATCCATCCCAGGGTGCCTGAACCCCTTTCTATCGACCGCGACTATTGCTTTATGTTGCATAACTGGGCATTGCACCCAGGGACCTATCGCCCCGACCCTTCCATCATGCAGGACTTTGATCTGTGGACCTTCAACTCGAAGATATTCCCGGCCATTGAGCCACTGGTGGCCCGGACGGGGGAGCGGGTGCGTATCCGCATGGGTAACCTGTCGATGTGGAATCACCCGATCCACCTGCATGGTGTGCAGTACTGGGTGACCGGGTCCGACGGTGGACGCTGGCCACAGGCGCAATGGCGCAGTGAGACAACGGAGATTGTGGGCGTCGGCCAGACGCGGGACATTGAGTTCATAGGGGTTCCCGGCGACTGGGCGTTCCACTGTCATATGTCTCACCACACCATGAATGCAATGGGACACGGCATTCCCAACCCCATTGGTGTCGACCAGTCTGGCGTTGAGAGCGAGATTCGCCAAATGCTGCCCGGCTATATGGCAATGGGCGAAGCGGGCATGGCTGAGCACGGGGAACACACCGCAATGGGGATGTTACAGGGGCCCGCCAATACCGTACCGATGATGGCTGGCGAGGGTCCCTTCGGGCCGCTGGAGATGGGTGGGATGTTTACCGTGGTCAAGGTGCGTGATGACCTTGCTACTGGTGACTATCGCGATCCCGGCTGGTATGCCAACCCCGAAGGTACGGTGGCCTCGCTCGTCAGTCGGAACCCTGATTTCGGATCCCCTGTGCGCAAGACTTGACTCTGGATTCCAGTCCATGGTCTAGGCTGAGTGTAAATGTCCATTCGAGGGATAGTTGGATGACGACACAACGGTATATTCCGGCGCTGGCTTATCGATCACTCACCGCACTGTACGACCCGATTGTGCGACTTACCACACGGGAACGCAGGGTTAAAGCCGCGCTGCTGAAGCAGGCACAGTTGCGTGCGGGGCAAAGGGTATTGGACTTGGCCTGTGGCACTGGGACCCTGACCCTATCTGCCAAGCAGATGCAGCCGCAGGCAACCATTCTCGGTGTCGACGGTGATCCTAACATTCTGCGTAAAGCGCGAAACAAGTGCGAAAAGGCAGGCGTAAATATCCACTTCGACGAGGCGCTGGCGCAAAGGCTGCCCTATGCCGACGCGAGTTTTGACCTGGTGATCTCCAGCTTATTCTTTCATCACCTGGACCGCGACAACAAGCTTGCGGCCCTGCACGAAATTTCCCGCGTGTTGAAGCCGGGTGGGATCTTGCACATCGCCGATTGGGGTAAAGCCGCGAATGTCTTTATGCGCACACTCTTCTACGGCGTCCAGATGTTGGATGGTTTCACGAACACTTCTGACAACGTCGCCGGACGGCTGGTTGAATTTCTGGTCGCCAGCGGTTTTGTACAGGTCAGGGAGACAACACGGTTTGCCACTGTCCTTGGCACTCTTTCTTTGTATCAGGGTCAAACTCCAAAAGTTCTTGACTCTGGACTTGAATCCATACTCTAGACTCGTCTCTCACTGGAGGATCTCGCTATGCACGCTATGACTATCGGTAAGCTGGCCAGACTGGCGGAAGTTGGCGTCGATACTGTGCGCTACTACGAGCGGCTTGGCTTGCTACCGCAGGCAAAACGTGCCGAAAGTGGTTACCGCCTGTACTCGCAGGTGGATGTTGATCGCCTGAGTTTTATTCGGCGCGCCAAAACTCTGGGGTTCAGCCTGGAGGATATTGCGGAGTTGTTAACGCTAAATGCCGCGGCGGGCGATCGCGCGGAAGTGAAACGACTCTCCGAACAACGGCTCGACAGTATAGAGCTCAAAATCCGAGAATTGATGGCAATCCGGGATGCGCTTGCCTCGCTGGTGACTCGCTGTTCAGGTCGCGGGCCAATCAAGTCCTGTCCCATTATCGAAGGTGTGCTTGCACAGGGTTTGTGCACGCACCAGGAGAAATGAACACCATGCATAAACACAGCGAAATACACAAGCACGACCACACGACGGACTCTTTGGGTTGCCATGAAATAAAGGATCCGGTGTGCGGTATGACAGTCGACGCGTCCAGCTCGCACCGGCATGAGCACGCGGGTCACGTCTACTATTTCTGTAGTACGGGTTGTCGAGAAAAATTTGTGCGTATGCCAGATACCTATCTCGAACCGCAGTCGGGCGGAAGCTCAGGGCGAGAACCAGCAGCTCCTGCGAACGCGATCTACACCTGCCCGATGCATCCGGAGGTGCGCCAGGCGGGACCCGGTTCTTGTCCCAAATGTGGCATGGCGCTCGAGCCGGAAGCTCCTTCGCTGGACGACGGTGACAACACTGAGGTGCTGGACATGACAATGCGCTTCTGGATAAGTCTGGCCCTGGCATTGCCGGTATTTTTGATCAGTATGAGTGAGATGATTCCTTCACTTGATCTCAGTCGCAAGCTGGGCCACTCGACGTCCGGCTGGTTTCAGTTCGCACTCGCGACACCGGTAGTGCTCTGGGCCGCATGGCCGTTCTTTGTGCGCGGCTGGCAATCCGTGGTCAACCGGCACCTGAACATGTTTTCACTGATTGCGCTGGGTGTGGGCGCAGCATACCTGTTCAGCGTGGTGGCGCTGTTCGTTCCGGAGCTGTTGCCGTCGTCATTCCTGATGGCCAATGGTATGCCTCCCCTGTATTTTGAAGCGGCAGCAGTAATTGTGGCCCTGGTCCTCCTGGGTCAGGTGATGGAGTTGCGCGCCCGATCACAGACTTCCAGTGCAATACGCTCACTCCTCGAGCTGGCACCCAAGATCGCCCACCGATTGGACGATGGGAACACGGAAACGGACGTACCGCTCGAGGAGGTGCAATCGGCTGATCGGTTGCGGGTGCGGCCAGGGGAGAAAGTTCCGGTCGACGCGATTGTCCTTGAGGGCGATAGCCATGTAGACGAGTCCATGCTGACTGGGGAGCCAAATCCAGTGCGCAAGCTCACGGGGGACGCGGTCACTGGCGGCACCATCAACGGCTCCGGCAGTTTGCTGATTCGCGCTGAGAAAGTGGGCGCCGATACGTTGCTTTCGCAGATTGTTCACATGGTGGCCCAGGCGCAACGCTCCCGGGCACCTGTGCAGCGACTGGTGGACCAAGTCTCAGCCTGGTTTGTGCCTGCGGTTGTAGTATCCGCTTTGCTGGCTGGAACGATCTGGGCGTTGTGGGGGCCACCACCGACACTGGCTCACGCGTTGGTTGTCGCGGTATCGGTGCTTATTATTGCCTGCCCCTGCGCACTGGGTCTGGCGACACCGATGTCAATTATGGTCGGCGTCGGTCGCGGAGCGCACGAGGGCGTACTGATCAAAGACGCCGCTTCGCTGGAAACACTTGAGAAAATAGACACGCTTGTGGTGGATAAAACCGGCACTCTTACGGAAGGCAAACCCAGCCTGCAAGTTGTGGTACCACTTCCGGGATTTACGGAAGATGAATTACTACAGTACGCATCGGCAGCGGAAGCACTCAGCGAGCACCCACTGGCGCGATCTATTGTGAACGGCGCGCAGGCGCGTGGGATTCACCGTCCACCCTCCATGTTCAACTTTGAATCTGACCCTGGCCTCGGTTTGTGGGGCGATGTGATGGGGCGCAAGGTGCTGGTCGGGAATCTCCGCCTGCTGGGTCGCGAGCGGATAGCGACGAAGGAATTAGAGGAGAGGGCGCAACGCTATCTGGATCAGGGACAAACGGTTGTATTTGTCGCCATAGACGGTGTGCCGGCAGGAATTTTGTCAGTGGCGGATGCGATAAAGTCCACCACCAGCGAAGCCATTGCTGCACTGCATGCCGAAGGCATTCGCGTGATAATGCTCACCGGCGACAACGCGCACACCGCCAGGGTCGTGAGTGATGCCCTGCAGATCGATGAAGTGGTGGCCGAGGTACTGCCTTCAGATAAAGCTGATGTCGTGAAGCGCCTTCAAAGTGAGGGGCGTATGGTCGCGATGGCTGGTGACGGAGTGAATGACGCGCCGGCGCTGGCACAGGCCCACGTTGGCATAGCTATGGGTACCGGTACCGATGTGGCGATGCAGTCAGCGGGCGTGACTCTTCTGAACGGTGACCTTCGAGGCATTGTCAGGGCATTGCGACTCTCACGAAGGACGATGGGTAATATTAGACAGAATCTGTTCTTCGCCTTTGTCTACAACGCACTTGGAATACCCATTGCCGCGGGTTTGCTCTATCCGTTTTTTGGCGTGCTATTATCGCCGATGATAGCGAGTGCCGCGATGAGCTTAAGTTCCGTATCTGTCATCGTCAATGCGCTGCGTTTAAGTAAAACGCCACTTTAAAACAGCGGCTGATTACTGGTTCTGGAGTCAGCGATGAACGGCGAGGATTGCGGTGTGTCTGCATCAGAAATTGTGATGTCATACCACGGCGGGATCATGCGCGCGGAGCAGGCTGCTGCATTCGCGCTGCGCCCGATCACCACGATTACGCAAACGGTGCGTGAGAGCTCTCCGCTAGCACTGGAAAACGTGTAACAATAACCGATGAAGGCAATAACAAACTACCGGTTTAAGAAGAGGACAGCGCAATGAAATACTGGATTTCCCTGGTCAACACGGTCGAAGTCGATCAGTTCGTTGCCATTGCTCAGAAGGCCGAGGCGCTGGGCTACGAAGGCATCACGGTGCCCGATCACCTGGCGTATCCCGCCGTCATTGAAACCCCTTACCCCTATACCGATGACGGCAAGGTCTGGTGGCCGCAAACCAATCCGTGGCCAGACCCGTGGATCACCCTGACAGCGATGGGCGTGGCCACGACCAAACTGCGGCTAGCGACCAATATTTATCTGGCAGCACTGCGCGATCCATTTACCGTGTCTCGCGCTACCAGTGCAGCAGCCATCTTCACCAGTAACCGGGTCGCCTGCGGTGTGTCTGCAGGCTGGGTCAAGGAGGAGTTTGAACTGCTGGGGGTGGACTTCCATTCGCGCGGCCGACGCCTGGACGAGGTGATTCAGTGCATGCGCGGGCTCAACAGTGGTGAGGTGGTGAGTCACAGCGGAGAGTTTTTCAATTACGCCGAGGTGATCATGTCACCTGTTCCGTCGCAACCGGTACCGGTGTGGGTAGGTGGAAAGAGTAAGGGCGCGTTGCGGCGGGCGGCGGAGAATGACGGCTGGTTGGGCGTGCCGCTGCACAACGAGGAGATGAAGCAGGTGGTTGATTCCATCTTCGACCTGCGCCGCAAGAACGGCAAATACGATGAGCCCTTCGATGTGATACTGAGTGCGATGGAAGCCTATACGCCTGAATTCATCGCCAGCCTCGATACAGCCGGTACTTATCACGCAAGCGTATTACCGTGGACACCCTCGCCCTGGGGTCGTGCGTTCTGGGTAAAGGAAGATGAAGATCACACTGACATAGACGTGAAATTTCGTTCGATGGAACGCTTCAGGGACATGATGCAAAAATTCGGTTTATGGGAGGATGCGTAGTGGCGTACGACGCGCTGTTTTCGCCAATTCGCATCGGCACTATGGCGTTGCCCAACCGGGTAGTGATGTCGCCGATGACCACGGACTACGGCAACTTTGAACAGGAGCCATCGGAACGCTTGCTGGCCTACCTGGAGGCGCGCGCCAAAGGCGGTGTGGGCCTTATTACGCTGGAGGTGTGTTCCGTGGCGCTCGATCATCGTTACCAGATGAATTCACTGAGCCTGTCGGATGACCGCTTTATTCCATTGCATCGCAAACTCGTCGACATGGTGCACAGCCACGGCGTAAAAATACAGCCCCAGATCACCCACCCCGGGCCTGAATCCCTAGCGCCCTTTATCGAGTCCAAGCCGGGAGTGGGTCCCAGCGTGTGTGTCAATCCCAGCGGCATGCAATCCTGCCGGCCATTGGAGCTGGATGAAATCCCCGCCGTTATAGGGCAGTACGCGGCGGCGGCCGTGCGTGCGAAAGAGGCGGGCTACGATGGTATGGAGTTGCATGCTGCACACGCATATATGCTGTTGGGATCTTTCCTGTCGCCGCTGCGCAACTCACGCAGCGATGATTACGGCGGTAAAAGTCTAGAGGCCCGAGCGCGCCTGTTGCTGGAGACACTCACTGCCGTGCGAGCAGCGGTTGGGCCGGATTTCCCGATCACGGTAAGCCTGTCAGGATACGAGCGCTTTCCCGGTGGCCGCGTGATCAATGAAAGCCAGCGGCTGGCGCAAATGCTGGTAGAGGCGGGGGCAGATGCGTTTCGCGTAAGCGGCGGCACCACCGATCGGCTGGTGACGTCGATGATTATGAGCAGTGACTTCCCCGACGATATCAATGTGACCCAGGCGGAAGCGATCCGGCAGGTGGTGGATGTGCCGGTCATCGTCGTAGGGCGCATTCACACACCGGAGCACGCTGAGCGGATTATCAAAGCAGGGCGCGCCGACATGGTGGGTATGGGCAGGCCATTTCTGGCAGATCCCGAGTGGCCCAATAAAGCGCTCGCTGGCCAGGGCGACCAGATTCGCCGCTGCATCTCCTGCGAAAACTGTATCGATACCATGATCCGATCCCTGAACCTCAACTGCGCGGTGAACGCTGCTACAGGGCGGGAACAGGCCAATGTGCTAACGCCTGCGACCAAACGCAAACGAGTGCTGGTCATCGGCGCCGGCCCGGCGGGAATGGAAGCGGCCCGCGTGGCGAACCTGCGCGGGCACGAGGTGATCCTGCTGGAACGACAGGGTCGACTCGGTGGCTCGATGTTGCTGGCCTCCACGGTGCATTCCGACAATGAATACTTTCTTAACTGGCTGACCCAACAGGTGCGTAATTCGACGATAGATCTTCGTTTGGGGCAGGGGGCCAGTGTCGAAGCTGTGATGAATCTTAAGCCCGATGCCATCGTCGTGGCCACTGGCGCGCGCGTGGAGACGCCTGACATTCCCGGCGCAGGGCAACGCAATGTGTTCAGCGGTGCGCAACTGCGGCGCATGGTAGAAGGACAGGCGACACCGGCTGACTTCACGATGTTGCCGGCGGCGCTGCGGGGTGTGGCCACCTGGGTTATGCAACACATCAGCGCCTACCTGCGGCCTGCGCTGCTCAGGAACGTGACACGGTTGTGGCTGCCGCTGGGTCAACGCGTGGTGATCGTCGGGGCCGATTTGGCGGCCATTGAGCTGGCTGAATTTCTCACCCGGCGGGGACGCAGGGTGCATCTGCTGGAAGCCGGCAAGCGTGTCGCGCCGGAAGTCGGTCCAAAACGTTTGACGGAACATATGGACCGACTGGACAGGCTGGGCGTCACCATTAATACCGAGGTGCAGTGCGAGGCGATAGAGGGGCACGCCGTGCACTATCGCACCGCACTCGGCGTGCGCCGCACCCTGAAAGCAGATGCAGTCATTCTCGCCGGTCAGCCGGTGGCGGCAACCGATTTGTATGAGCGTATCAAGGATCTGGCGCCAGAGGTGCATGCCATCGGCGACTGCACCGGGCTGGGCCTGATCCGCAAGGCGACTGACGAGGGGATGCGGGTGGCCTGTGAACTCTAGAGGTTCGTCCGTCGGTGCTTACGACCGCAATTCAGGCAGGCTTAGAGTACCGCGGTTCGCTGTCATAGTCGGATAACCACACTACACAATGTTGCAATTTTGCGCGACTGGTTATTTTTT
>JAGRIK010000288.1 GCA_020443325.1 Halioglobus sp. | reverse complement strand
TGTGCCAGGCTGAACTCCTGCCTCAACTGGCTCTCCGTAATGAATTGCGTCCTGTCCATCAGGCTTTCCCGCTGTCCGCCCAGTTCGCGGGATATGTCACGTACACGAACCGCACCTTGTCCGGGGCACTGAATTCTATGGTTGTTCCCTTTGGAATAAAGAACACATCGCCCGGCTTGCCGACGAAGGTTCTGCCCGCGCAAACGATATGCAATTCACCTTCCAGCACGATATCGATTTCATCGTAGGTCAGAGTCCATGGAAAGGAGCATTTCTCCCACTGCATATAACCCGCAGCCATGGTGCTGTTGTCCGCCGCTGTAATGATGTCGGTCAGTCCCACATTGTGGTCGCACACACCGTCAAATCGTCCGAATTCCACTGAACTGCCGCGCACCAGCACGACACCGTTACCGGCCCGTTCGCGGTCGCAGTGGGGTACCGGCTGACGCAGTTCACGCATCGCGGTAGCGATGGCCCTGTCTATGGCTGCCGGGTCATGGCTACCAGGACTCAATCGGGCCTCGACCGCCTTGCGGACGATCGAACGCATTGCGTTTTCATCGCCTGGAGACTTTGCCGTGGGTTCGCCCAGTTCCGTGAAAACCATGCCGAGTTTTTTGGCGACATCTCTGGCTTCGGGTGTAATGATGGTGTTGTGCAACACGAAACTGATAGCAGCGTTGCCGTTCCGGTGTCGTTTCTTGACCTCTTCGGCGGTAATGAGTAACTTCACGCGGCATTCCCCTCGTAACCCTGGCGACGGCGTTGATCGACGGCGCGGGCGTCGCGCATGCTGTCATTGCCTAACTCGAGCAGATAGCGGCGCAAGGTGGGTAAGCCGAAACCGGTCTTTGCCGATGTGGCAAAGTAGGGTTCCGCGATTCCGTTATCCTGAAGTACCTGGCAGGCGGCATCGATATCCGCATCCGGCAGGTCGATTTTCGTTATCACGCCGACTATGCGCTTGTCTGGATAAACGCTCAACAAGCCTGCCGGCATGGCAAAAAATGTCGTGTTGGCAGCCTGCACGTAGAGAATGGTCGGCACGTCGACTATTGTGGCCAGCAGCGCGTTGTAATAATTGCGCCGTCCCACAAATTCGCCGGGCGTATCGATTACGTTGTTGTGATGGAATTCAGCAGCCTGAGTTTTCAGTATGTCACCCGTCAGGCCCAGGAGCGCCTGTGCCAACGCTGTTTTACCGCTGCTTACGGCGCCCACGAGGACAAAATTTCCCGGTCGTCGTTCAACGCAGTCGTTTATGTGCGTGTCGCCTCGCATACGCTGTACCCCAGAACGGTTTTCAGAGTGTTCAACACGGCGCCCAGGCTCTCTTCAACAGCGCCAATTGAACCCGTGATGACCAGCGCGCCGGAAAATCGATCCAGAAAGCCGATCTCCACCGGTGAGAACTTCGTCGCAACATCGCCCGCGATAATGGCGGTTTCACCCGGAGTGAGGGTCAAAATGCCCACTGCCTCGACACGTTTCACACCCACCTTCTGACACAGATCCTCCGTGGGATTCGCCAACAGGTGCGCCAGCGTAACCTGCTTGCCGGGAACGTATTCCTGAATAATGCGCTGTATGTCAGGGGCGTTCCTTGTCGCGCTTTCATTCACTGCGCGAGAGTCGCCGTAATGCTCAGCATAAAGCGCCCATCGGCTTTGTCCTCGCCACCTCCGAGCAAATCATCGCCGCTGCTGTCGGCGCCGAGATAGGCCAGGCGGGCGGTAAACATGCCGAAATCGGCCTCCAGGCCCACACTCCAGTCGACATAACTGTCATCCAGCGCGTCATCCAGATCGTAATAACCGGCAGAGGCGGTCAATCGGATACTGTCTGCCACAGGCAGGCGGCCGTTGTTCGCCAGTGGATAGCTACCGCTGATGCCGTAGTAGATACCCTGGTCGTCGAGGTTGAATACTTCATCGGAGTAGGCGATCAGCAAGCTGACATACTCACGGTAGTGCGCGCCCAGCTGCAATTCAGTCCAATCCAGGTCGAAGCCGGAGGCCGTGCCTGGAAAAATGTAGTGGATTGCCGTGATATCCATGCTCCACGCATCGTTCAAAGCGCCGCCGTAGCCTATGTAGACATCGATCTCCTGATCTGCCTCGTCGTCTTCCGGCCCGCCATCGACCGCATCCATATTGTCGACGTTGGAGCCCCAGATGCCGGCAAACAGGCCGTTGTCATGGGTATAGTCGAAGGAGGCGTGGACGGCGGGGTCGTTCATTGTCTGTGATACGCCGCGGAACATATAGTCTGTGGCAAAGGCCGCACTGGCACTGAGTGTGTAACTGCGGGCCGAAGATTCATCGTCTGCAAATGTCAGCGCACTGCAAGCGGTGAAAACCCCGAGACAACCAATAAAAGCAGCCTTTAGATGCATACGCGTCCTTCTCCCTGGTCTGCCGGCAGGCACTGCACACACATCGTATTTTCATCGTTGGCTATGCTGGCTACAATCAGGGGATGCCCTCGATGACAGATGAGAAGTGCTTAATGGCCTGTGGCTGGTGCGGTGCTGGCTGTGGCTGCCCACATAGCGGTGCCGCAGCCGACCCAGGGCGCACCGGCCTGGCGAGCGCCACTTTTTTTATCGTGACTCAGACCCGCAGCAGGTGTACGGATCAATTTCTAGGCAGAGCCATGGGCAGGATACGCTCAAACCGGTAATATCGTGCCACTAGTACCCCTTCAAGAGGATATTGCCTAATGCAGTCATTCCAACAGCGGTGCAGTGCGAGGCGTTTTCCCGAAGGCATAGTGGGCCTATGTCGAGGGAGAACAACGACGCAATGCACCGCTGTTGG
>JAGRIK010000287.1 GCA_020443325.1 Halioglobus sp. | reverse complement strand
CGAGCCCGTCGGCCACGACTACCCCCCCGACAGCGCTACAAAAAACTCATCTCGTTGCTCTTCCAGGCAAAAACAAGCAGAGATGTCAGATGAAGATGTTTTCAACACGCTGCTAGTGCTCGGGGTGAGCGATACCGGCGTGGCAGTCGATACAGGATTTGTCCTTCATGCGTTCCGGTTTGTGAAAACGCTGTGCCATCTTGCCCTGCAGGTCTGGCTGCATACGCTCCATATCGTGGCAATTGCGGCACTCCTGGGAGTCATTGGCCTGCATGCGCGAGATTTCCCGTTCTTTCATCGCGGGCAAATGGGCCGCATATTTCTCGGGTGTGTCGATAATGCCGGTCATGGTTCCCCACACCTCCCTGGCGGCCTCTACCTTGCGAATCATCTTGGGTACAAACTCTTTCGGCAGGTGGCAGTCGGAGCAGGTCGCCGTAACACCGCTGCGGTTGCTGTAGTGGGGCGTGGTTTTCAGTTGCGCGTAGGGAATGTCCATCTCGTGGCAACTGACGCAGAATTCCTCGGTGCTGGTGGCGTGCATGGTGGTGTCGAAGGCGAGGATACCGATGACGCCCAGTACAATGCCCACCGCCAGGAGGGTCAGCACAGAAATCGACGCGGAGGGGCTGCGCAGGGTCGCGAACCAGCGCTTGCGGGGAGTGTCATCCATGTTCAACCTCTTCAGCTTCGTGTTTGTTCGCTGCAAGGAACAATACCGAGCGGGAAACCGACTTGCAATATCTGCTTAGGAATTTCTAGCCGGGATACACCAGCGTATCGATCAGTACGCCGATGAGAAAGAGTGAGGTGAAGCGCCGTGTATGGCTGAACGCGTGCGCGGAAAACCACAATGGCCAGGCGCTGGCGGGAAACGGCTCGGGCGGTGACGTCGGTTTACCGCTCCCCAGTACACCAAGGAGAGCCGGCAGGCGCGGCAGGTTGAGCAGTACCAGCAACAGGGGCCAGTGGAAGCTGCCAGTGAAGACGAGGGCGAGGCACAATAAATACTGCGCGCTGATCATGCCGCCGATGGCGCGGCGGGCCGCCCGTTCACCAATGATCACCGGCAGTGTGTTCACTCCCTTTGCCTTGTCTGCCTCCAGTTTGTCGGTGTGCTTGCCGAACAGCACAGTGGTGGGACCCAGTGCGAACACCACGCTGAGCCAGGCGACATCGGCACTCCAGACTCCGGTCAGCACATAGTATGTGCCGCCCACCATCAGCGGGCCCCACACCAGCAGTACCGCTGGTTCACCCAGGCCGTAGTATTTCAGCGGCCAGGTGTAGAACAACACGAAGAAGGCGCCCGCCAGCATCAGGTCCAGGGTCAGGCCTGCGCGCTGGAACACCAGCCAGCCGCCCAGCAATAGCGCAATCCCCGCGGTGACGCCAACGTAGCGCCAGAACTGGCGCTCATCCATCAGCCCATCTTCCAGCACATGCACGCCGTACTGGTTGCGGTAGTAGTTGTCCTTGTCGATGCCGCGCCGGGAGTCTGTG
>JAGRIK010000286.1 GCA_020443325.1 Halioglobus sp. | reverse complement strand
GCTGGAATTTCAATGAGATAGGGATCGCTCCAAAGCGCTTGGGCCTCGACGAAATCGATACCATGTTTGCGCCGATTGCTGCTGCTTTTCCGCTCATCGAATTCGAAGGTACGCATTGGTATAATAACTATACCTTTTTAGCGAGTGGCGCAAGGCCTGTTCTGCTTCTAGCGCCGAGGTAAGCCGCGGAGCACCAGACGCCCGAGTGAGGGCAGCGAACGGCTTGACCGCATTGTTAGCCATTCACATCACTTTTTCTGCCTCAATGAGGCAGCCTTCGAAGATACTACTTCGAATGATTTCATCCGTCTGTTGGTAGCATTGAAGCTCCGCCGAGCAAAGCTGCTCATTTGCTCTGCGCTCTAATACGGTTACCGCGATACCTGAGGCTTCACGCCTTATGACCTGTGTATGCAGATCCAAAAACCGTTTCGCTTGCTCCACTTTCATTTCGCCAACATTCCTGAAGCACTCAACCTGCTCAGGTGTTAACGATGCAGTCGATTTCTCGCCGATGTTTTCGGCTTTATCGGTACACCCGCAGAGCAAACAAACTGCAAAGCCTGACATCCAAATAGTACGACTCAAACTTTCCACCCGTTTTTTTTGGCTAACAGCTAGATAGGCAGTGACTGCCTGAAATGAGATAGGCAGTCACTGTATAATTATTCGGAAGTTTGTCCGAATCCGACGGATCCGGGCGCCTTGTATCACTGGCCAGTGAGGGCTTGGGGTGACTGGGGAAACATCCGGCGCGGCGTCGCGCGCTGTTCAACGTTTTTGGCATAACTACTTCTCTATCCTTGAAAAATCGTCAGTCCCGGAACGGGTCAGGCCATCGTATCGAAAACATGTGGAGGGGTACATCCGGGCCCACTCGGGGCGGCGCCTCGGCGTGCGTCTGCCACATGATGTCGACGAGTACCTGGCTGTAAAAGGCAGAATGCGGCATTGGAAGAAATCGCCGTTTTGCCGGATTTTCGACGCTTGGGGTCGGGGTCTTCCGGGTTGTTTGAGGCGGTTGCGCCCTTGCACACCGAACGTCGTCAGATCTCTCGGGCTGGCGCGATGCCGGCAAAGGTGGCGGGCGCCAGCCAGGTGGTGACGTTGCGGGTCAGCGATGCCGGCCCGACCAGTTGCAGGCGCCCGGACTTGATCGCGTGCCTGTAGGTGATGTCGCCCATCCACACCTCGACCATGGTGCGCAGATCGACGTTGAAATACAGGTCGACGTCCTTGCCCGGGTCCTGCACGCAGACCTCGGTGTGCTCATCGGTGACGACCAGCCACCAGTTGGCGAGTTGGCCGAGATCGGTGAAGTGGAAGCGGACCACGGTCTCGTCACCGGGCAGGTGATCGGGGCGGACGCTGCGCTGCAGATAAAGCATCAGCAGTTCCAGGTCGAGCTCGGCGTCGTCCATCGAGCCGCGCGCCCAGCGCATGCCCCATTCGCCGACCTGCATGATCACCGGCATCAGTTCCTGTCCCATCTGGGTGAGGAAATACTCGTGGCCGCGCTGGCCGTGCATTTTCTTGCGGATGATCACGCCGGCATCGGCCAGGTCGGTAAGGCGCTTGGTCAGGATGGTCGGGGATATCAGGCTCAGGCCGCGCTGCAGTTCATTGAAACGGCGTGCACCCATCAGGAGTTCGCGGACGATCAACAGGGACCATCGTTCGCCGAGGATTTCCATCGCCTTGGCAATCGGGCAGAACTGGCCGTACTGCATACGCGCCACCCTCCTTACTCGTTAATGCGTAGTGCGTTACTACGTAATCCGTAGTTGGTTACTACAGGTTAGCAAGTATCAGCGTTTGTGTTGCGCCCCTAGGCTTTGCACATCGGATCGCGGCTGGCGACCGATGCAGCAAAAACCACCACCTTCGGAGCACGAACATGAACAAGACCACGCATTTCCCCCAAGGGCCCGCCCTCACCGGCGCACCGCTGGCGCCGCGCGAAACTGCACTCGAATGCCTGATCCGTGTGTTCAGCGAGCTGGCGCTGTGTGGGCTCTGAGCCTTACCGACATTACCTCAACGGAGAACCCATCATGATGCAACGTACCCTCATCCTCATCTACGGCGTGCTCAGCTACGCTCTTTTCTTCGGCGTATTCAGCTACGCGATCCTCTTCATCGGCAACCTCTGGGTAAGCCCGTCGCTGGATACCGTGGGCAGTGGCGGTCTAGGCCAGGCGCTGCTGATCGACCTTGGTCTGCTCGGCGCCTTTGCGATCCAGCACAGCGTCATGGCGCGGGCCGGTTTCAAGCGGGTATTGACGCGTATCGTGCCGGCGGCGATGGAGCGCAGTACCTATGTGCTGGCGTCCACGCTGCTGCTCGGTGCGATCGTGTTTTTCTGGCAGCCGCTGGGCGGCGTCGTCTGGCAGGTGGAGTCGGCGCCGCTGGTGATCGCGCTGTACGGGTTGTTTGCGTTGGGTTGGGCGCTGTTGTTCGCCGCCTCGTTTCAGCTCAACCACTGGGACCTGTTCGGTCTGCGCCAGGTGTGGCTTAACTTCCGTGGTCTGCCGTACACGCCGATCCAGTTCCGGACCCCGTGGTTGTACCGCTACGTGCGTCACCCGCTGTATGCCGGCCTGCTGATCGGCTTGTGGGCGGCACCGACGATGACGATTGCACACCTGGTGTTTGCCGCGATGTGTACCGGCTACATCCTGGTCGGCAGTCGTCTCGAGGAGCGCGATCTGAAGCAGGCGCTGCCGGAATACGCTGCTTATCAGCGTAATGTGCCGATGCTGATGCCACGCCTGCGCGGTGCGGCCGGCCAATGGGGCGAGGCGATGTCGGACTGATGGTCCCGTCGCCGGCCTGATCAGCGCACTGCGGCCCGCATGCACCGGGCCGCAGTGCGTTGCCTGTGTGCCAGGAAGCCATCCTCGTGATGCGCATCGATCAGGTCGAGGCCGTTGCCGAAAAGGGCCTGTCAACTCTCAATACGCCGACGACCCTGACCGGCCGCAACCTAGTACAGCGG
>JAGRIK010000285.1 GCA_020443325.1 Halioglobus sp. | reverse complement strand
GAGCGCATCAGGCGTCCGCTTGCGATGACGGGTGAGCTGACGTTGACGGGGCAGGTGTTGCCGGTGGGCGGTATCCGCGAGAAGGTGATCGCGGCGCGGCGCAGCAAGATCATGGAGTTGATTTTGCCGTTTGCCAACCGGCGTGATTTTGAAGAGCTTCCGGATTATTTGCGTGAGGGGATTAATGTGCATTTTGCGCGGAATTTTCGGGAGGTGTTTGAGTTTGTGTTTGATGAGCATCGGGTGGATAAGTCTTTGCACTGATGTTGGTTTGGCTGGTTTGGCTGGTTGGGTTGGTTGGCGGCCCTTTGGGCCGCTGCATTGCTTTGGGTGGGGAGGGCCTATTGCTTCATTACGGGCGCTTGCGGCGCGTGTTTGTGGGTTCTTCTTGATTGGCGGTAGGGTTTCTTCTGTGTTTTGGGTGTTTTTTGGGGGATTTGTTGGTCGCTTCGATTGATTGCGTTGGATGGAAGCGAGGTTTTGGGGTGGTGGGCTCTAAGAGGCGGATGGTTCGCACCGACGCCCTCCAAGTCCGCAATAGGCCCTCCCCACCCAAAGCAATGCGGGCTCCGTAGTGGGCTGTGTTCAAATTCGGCTTGTGTGGACTTAAGTATTACGCCGGATGAGAGGTCTGCCAGGCAGTAACCTTCAGGGCTGTAGGCCATGCTTAGGCTTGCCGGAATTACTGGGGGTAGTCGGCGAGGAGTGTTTGAGTCCAGATTTTTGCGCAGCAAAAATTGTCGAGTTCCGCAGCCGCCCAGTGATTCCGGCAAGCCTATGGCCGTGCCCTGAAGGTTGCTGTCTGGCAGACCGGCGCATGGTGAGGATTTTTTTGCCGAACTCCGCAGTCTTTCGATTATACCGGCGAGTCTATGGCAGCGTTCGAGAGAACTTTCCAGTCAAGCAGTCGCGTCGGAAATGTTATTCAACAGGGCTCCAGTCCCCGGGTAGTCTTGCCGTGACAATAGCGCGTCTTGGTGCGGGGTAGCCCTCGATCGTTTTGCTGGCATCCTCCGGGTCCAGAAAATTCTTGAGAGAGTGAAACGTCATCCAGTCGGTGGAGCGTTGTTCTTCAGTGGTGGTGACGCAGATATCCACCAGCTGTTCATCGACAAAGCCGAGCTTGCGCAACCAGCTCAAGAGGGTATCCGTGCTGGGCAGGAACCAGACGTTACCCATGCGGGCGTAGCGGCCTTCCGGTAATAGGGTATCGCCCAGTGCGCCTTCGATTACCAGCGTTTCCAGCACCAGTTGGCCGCCGGGGCGCAGGCAATCCTTTAGCTCTTGCAGGTGATCCAGCGGCGAGCGGCGGTGGTAGAGCACGCCCATGGAAAATACGGTGTCTAACGCCTGGAGTTTGGCGGGTACCTGCTCCATCGGCAGTGGTAATACCCAGACGTTGTCCTGTTGCAGGTACTTCTGCAGTGCCCAGAATTGCACTACGAACAATGGAGTTGGGTCGATGCCGATGACTTCTTTTGCGCCATCGCCCAGCATGCGCCAGCAGTGGTAGCCGCTGCCACAGCCGACATCGAGTACCCGTCGGCCCTGAAGCGAATCAATCTGTGTTTGCAGCCGATTCCATTTCCAGTCGGAGCGCCACTCGGTATCGATGTGGACGCCGAACAAATCAAACGGGCCCTTGCGCCACGGGTGTAGTTTGCCGAGGGTTGTGTGCAACTGCTGCGCGGTGGCAGTTGGCAGCGGGGTGGCAGTGCTCGCGCCGACGCGGGCGCTATTGAGATGGATGGCATCGGCTTGCACTGGGGGCAGTTCTTCCAGTGCCTGCAGCCAGCGCGCGAGGTCGCCGTAGCGTTTCTGGTCCAGGCCTTTGCCGATTTGCTGTTCGAGTTGCTGTGCCCAGCGGTCGAGTTCGCTGCCGCGCCAGCGCGCTATCAGTGGTTGGTAATCCATTATTTGAGCGCGATGAGTGACGCGAAATTGAAGCATTGAAACCAGACATCGCAGCTGCTGAAACCGGCGTTGGCGATGCGTTGCCTGTGGGTGTTGAGGGTCTCCGGCACCAGCACGTTCTCCAGTGCGCTGCGCTTGCGGGCAACTTCCATCTCGCTGTAACCGTTGGCGCGTTTGAACTGGTGGTGCAACTCGATATTGAGTGCATCCAGGTGCGGATCCTCGAAAGTGACTTTTTCGGACAACACCATGATGCCTCCCGGCAATAATCCCTGGTAAATGCGGGTAATGACATCATCGCGCAGTTCGCGGGGAATGAATTGCAGGGTGAAGTTAAGCACCACCACGGAGGCGTTTTCAATCGCGACATCCTGCAGGTCCGCCAGGGTGAGGCTGACGGGGGTGTCGTGGGTGTCGGTGTCGATAATGCTCTGGCAGCGCTTCAGCATGGCGGTCGAGTTGTCCACGCTGATAATGCGACAGCCGGGCTGCTGGATGTTCTGGCGCATGGCCAGGGTCGAGGCGCCCAGAGAGCAGCCCAGGTCGTACACGTTGCTACCTTCGATAGCATATCTGCCGGCCAGCATGCCTGTCATCGAGACGATTGTGGGGTAGCCCGGTACCGAGCGTTTGATCATGTCGGGGAACACGCGCGCCACGCTGTCATCGAACGTAAACAGGCCGTGCTCGGACAGCGGGTCGGCGTAGAGTGTGTCGCGTGGGTCAGTCACAGGGGGATTCAGGGCCGGAATAGGTCAATTTTGGTCAAAATGCTAACAGGGCGGCAATTCTAGCATGAAAAATTGAACCGGGGCGCCAAGGTAGTGCTGTATTACAGCGCAAAGAGTGGCCACAATGAGGCAGAGACCGTTTTATCAGGAGCGTCCATGACGAGCCAGCACCAACGTATTATGCCCGACCTGCGGCCACCTCCCCTGCGCCACAGCGTGATGGAGTTTGGCCGTGTGATGCTGGAGATGGGCAGCACCGTGCTGCTCGGCCCGTTACTGAAAACCCTGCCGAAGGGGGATGGCCACACCATAATGACCATCCCGGGTTTTATGGGGGCAGACGGCTCGACCTCACAGTTGCGCAAATTCCTCAACAACCGTGGCTACAATGCCATCCCCTGGGGGCTGGGGCGCAATGCGTCTGAAGTGCGTTCGCGCCACCTCGACGATTTTCTGGCGCATCGCGCCGCTACAGAGGATGCGATCGCCGAGCGGGTAAAAAGGGAATTCGAAGCCAGCGGGCGCAAGCTGACGCTGATCGGCTGGAGCCTCGGTGGGTTGTATGCGGTGGCGGTCGCCCACCGTTTTCCGCAGTGGGTGCGCCAGGTGATTACCCTGGGTACGCCCTATGGCGATCCGCGCGGCACCGCGCTGTACAGCGTGATGGGCAGTCTCTATGACCACGAGGTCGATGAGGCGGCGCTGGAACGCTGGGTCGCGCATACGTATTCAGGCGGGGAACTGCGTGTGCCAGTACTCGCGCTGTACAGTGAATCGGATGGGATAGTGGGTGCGGGTATTGCCAAATGCCAGGGCGATCCGCGCTATGTGACGAACATCGCTGTGATCGCCAGCCATGTGGGTTTTCCGTTTAATCCACTCGTGTTTGCGGTGACGGCGAATTATCTGGTGGAGCCACACGAGCGTTGGGCAGTGTGCCGCAGTGAGCACATCAAGCCGTTGGTGCGCGTGATGCCTACCTACTGAGTTGTCGGTGCGCCAGCGTTATTTCGGGCGCTTTTCCCCGGTACGTGATTTTTTCCCGGAGCCGTCCTGCGAACTGCGCTGCTGTGAAGCGAAGCCGGCAAATTGCTCAGCGAAAAAGTAGTCATGGGATTTGGGGGTGTTTTGGCGTGTATAGCGAATACTGCGCATGAACTCCACCAAACTCGTTTTACCTTCGTCCAGTCTTTTCATGGTCTACCCGGATGCTCTTTGTTAAAAGCCCTCTTGAAGTATAGTTTGCTCCCCCGAATGTGTGGTGTAAAAAGTACTTGCCAATAGTGTGAATAATGTCCGTATTGCCTGCACTGGGCTATAATTCCGCGCTTTTTCCCGGAGTGCCCGCATGAAGCCGTATAACTACCCCGCAGCACCCGCCCATTTGTGGCGGCATTTCTATGAGATTACACAGATTCCACGGCCCTCCCGGCAGGAGGCTGCGGTGCGCCAGTATGTTATTGGACAGGCAGAGCAGGGCGGCCATACCTGGCGAACGGACGAGGAGGGCAACCTGGTGATCGCGGTTGCCGCCAGTGCGGGAATGGAGGGTCGAGGGACAGTCATCATCCAGAATCACCTGGATATGGTCACGGTAAAAACCGCAGACAAGGCGCATGATTTCAGCCGCGATCCGTTGAACCTGGTGGTTGAGGATGGCTGGTTGCGCGCGGATCGCACCACGCTGGGCGCGGATAATGGTGTGGGCTGTGCGGCGGCGCTGGCGCTGATGACAGACCCCGAGGTGCAGCACCCGCCGCTCGAGTTGCTGTTCACGGTTGATGAAGAGACCGGCCTGGGCGGTGCATTGCGACTGGATCCCTCACTGCTCACGGGCTCGCGCATGTTGAACCTGGATACGGAGGAGTGGGAAGAACTCTATGTGGGCTGCACCGGCGGTGGCGGTTGGGAGTTCACCCGCAGCTTTGCGACGGAGCAACTGCCTGTCGCGGCACAGCAGTGGCGGCTGGCGATCAAGGGGCTGGCGGGCGGCCATTCGGGGATACAGATCCATCAGCAACTGGGCAATGCGATCAAGCTGTTGGGGCAGTGCTTGCACGGTCTGGAGGGCGTGCAGATTGCGTCGTTGGATGTCGGGGTGGCGCACAACGTCATCCCGCGCGAGGGTGTGATGGAATTTGCCTGCCCACAGGGTGTCTCCGAGCATCTGGCGGCGCGGATTGAACAGGTCAGGCAGGACGCGTTGGGCTACCTGCCCGAGGCGGATGGGCAACTGGCGTTTGAGTTGCAGCCGGCAGTGTTCAGTGCGGCACTGGGTGCAGCGGAAAGCGCTGAAATTCTCGATGTGATCGCAGCTTTCCCGCACGGGGTGCAGGCCTACAGCCTGGCGCTGGGTGCCGAACTGGTAGACCTGAGTATCAACCTGGCGATGGCCCGATTGCAGCAGGGCGCGTTTCTGCTGGAATCGAGCTACCGCTTTTTCAACGCGCAGCAGAGCCTGCCGTTACAACACGCGGTACTGGCGCTGGCGCGCGCCTACGGATTGACAGTGAAGGAAGTGGTTGGCTATCCGGGCTGGCAGCCAGATATGAACAGTCCGCTGCTGGCGCAGGGCTGTGCGTTGCACGAGAACCTGTTCGGGAGTGCACCGGCGGTGAAGGCGATACATGCCGGTCTGGAGTGCGGTATATTGAAGGGCAAGAAACCCGATCTGGATATCCTGTCATTTGGCCCCACGATTGAGGGCGCGCACTCGCCGACGGAGCGCCTGAAAATTGATACGGTGAAGCCGTTCTGGCGTTTCCTTACTGCCCTGCTGGCACAGATGTAATCTCCCGGAGAATTTTTATGCTGCAAACCCTGCAACAATTGCCGCCCGACCCGATACTCGGATTGTCCGCTGCGTGTCGCGCCGACCCCAACCCGCACAAGGTCGACCTGACCATCGGTATCTATATGGATGAACAGGGCGTATGCCCTGTCTTTGAAGCGGTGCAGATTGCGCAGCACGCGATGATCGCAGAGGAGACAACCAAGGCCTACCTGGCGGCTGCCGGCGATGAGCGCTTCAATACCGGCCTGCAACGGTTGGTGCTGGGCGCGGGCAGTGCGGCCCTGCAGGAGGGTCGTGTCAGCAGCATACAGACGCCCGGCGGTTGCGGGGCGCTGCGTATTGGCGCCGAAATAATCCACGCGGCCGCCCCGCGCGCGAAGGTCTGGGTTTCGGATCCCACCTGGCCGGTGCATATCCCCCTGCTGGGCAGCGTCGGTTTGGAGTTTCACAGCTATCGTTACTACGACCCCGGCTCCCGCGGTGTCAACTTTGACGGGATGGTCTCCGACCTGAAAAAAGCCGTGGCCGGCGATGTGGTGTTACTCCACGGTTGCTGTCACAACCCCTGCGGCGCTGACCTGACGCTGTCGCAATGGAACGTTATCGCTGAACTGGCCGAACAACAGGGGTTCACCCCGTTCATCGACTTTGCATACCAGGGCCTGGGTGACGGTCTGGAGGAGGACGCTGCCGGATTGCGGCTGTTGGTGTCGCGCCTGCCAGAGGTGATCATCGCTGCATCCTGCTCGAAGAATCTCGGGCTTTACCGCGAGCGTGTCGGCGCCACAATTTTTGTCTGCAACGACGCGGCCAATGCACGCGCAATACTGAGCCAGGCGCAGTCGGCCGCGCGGCGTGTCTATTCAATGCCGCCAGCCCACGGTGCGCTGCTGGCCGGTCGGGTGCTGACGGATGACCATCTCGGGGGAATCTGGCGCACTGAACTGACAGCCATGTGCCAGCGCATCAACGGCTTGCGCAGTGACCTGCGCACGGCGCTGGAAGCCCGGTGTGGCGGGGATTACGCGTTTATCGAGCGGGAGAAGGGGATGTTCTCCTTCCTGGGGCTGAGTCCCGCGCAGGCGTTGCGGCTGCGCGAGGAGTCCGCTGTGTATATGCTGGACTCTTCACGGATCAATGTGGCGGGGGTTAACGCCGGAAACATCGAGTACATCGCGGAGTCCGTGGCGAAAGTACTTTAGCCCACTGCCGGCATCAGCCGGCAAAAATCTGCCCGAGATAGTAATCCGCCAGCTGCGGCGGGTAACCGATGATGTCGACCAGGCGCCGATAGCATTCGCGCTGGTCGGCGCCGCGCTCCCGCCATACCGGCACACGCTTGATCATCGTCTCAACGGTCTCCCGTGGCGTGATGATCCAGGTATCCTGCTCCACCACGCCAAAGGAAAAGTTTGTCGGGCACTTCTCGATTGCCATCGGCTTCATATAGAGTGCCAGGGTGAGCACCTGCCGCGCACCCTTGTCCGCAACGTACTGCGTCAGGAATTGCAGTGTGCCGCCGCGATCGCCCAGGTCATCGATCACCAGCACAATTTCATTCTCGACGGGGATCGAAATGTCGTGCTGCACCTGCGGGCTGTCGTGGCGTTCGTTCGGCCCTTTGTACAATGAGACACCGATGGTGCCGAACTCGATGCGGGCTGTCCCCTCGGGTCGGCCCTTGGACAGGTGATCGTAAAACAGGATACCGGGCAGCATGCCGCCCATGGTGGCCATTAGCGCACAGGTGATGGCGCCGTCGTCCGCTGCATGGGCTCGCTGGTAGCTGTGGACCTGCTGTGCCAGTTCGAATACCGCCAGCGATTCGACAGCATCGGGCACCAGCAGGAACGTGAGCTCGTCGTCGGGGACGGCCACCCCTGCGGGAGCGCGCCAAAAGTCGAGATCGATCTCATTGGGTGGGCAGTGCACCTGTTGTTGGTAGGAACGCATTATTTATCCGCTGAGGGTGTTTCTGGCCATTGTAGCGACATCTGGCTGCCGGCGCACCGTCGCCCAGGGAGAGGGACTATACGGTGCCTTCCTCAAGTGCTGACCAGCGCTCAAACGTTGACTCCATCTCCGCCTGAACAGCCTGCAGGTCGTCCAGGGCTTTCTGCACAGTGGCGTGATCCTGCTGGTAGAAATTGTCCTGGGCGATGGTGGACTCGAGTGCCTGCTGGCGTTGTTCCAGTTTTTCGATGACGGCAGGAAGCCCGTCCAGTTCGCGCTGCAACTTGTAGGAGAGCTTGCTTTTCTTCGCGCTGCTGGCAGCGGCGGGTACCTCGGGTGCGGGCGCGGCCGTTTTCCCACGCGGCTCTTCCCGAGCGCTGCGCAACTGTCCGCCGCGCGCCTCCCAGTCACTGTAGCCGCCGGCCTGTTCGCTCACCACGCCGTTGCCCTCCAGCACCAGCAGGCTGGTGACCACGTTGTCCATGAAGTCGCGGTCGTGGCTTACCAGCAGCACCGTGCCTTCGAAGGTCAGCAGGATTTCCTCCAGCAGTTCCAGCGTTTCGATATCGAGATCGTTGGTGGGCTCATCGAGCACCAGCAGGTTGGCGGGTTTGCTGAACAATTTTGCCAGTATCGCGCGATTCTGCTCGCCGCCTGACAGGGCTTTTACCGGTGTGCGCACGCGCTCGGGGCTGAACAGGAAATCGCCGAGGTAGGAAATCGCGTGTCGGCGCTTGCCGTTGATCTCGATGAAATCCTGGCCGCCGCAGACATTGTCGATGAGGTTTTTCTGCGGATCGAGCTGATCGCGCAATTGATCTGAGTAGGCGACTTCCAGTTTGCTGCCGAAAATAATCTTGCCGGCATCGGGCTCCAATTTTCCGAGCAACAGTTTTACGAGCGTCGACTTGCCGGCGCCGTTGGGCCCGACAATGCCCACGCGGTCGCCGCGCTGGATGATGGTGGAGACGTCTTTCAGTACCGGCAGGTCACCAAACGTCTTGTCGACGTGTTGCAGTTCCGCGACAATTTTTCCGGACTGCGCAGAGGTTTCGACAGCGAAATTGGCACTGCCCGTGCGTTCGCGGCGATTCTGTCGCTCGGTGCGCAGCGCCTTCAACGCCCTGACCCGCCCCTCATTGCGGGTGCGCCTGGCCTTGATGCCCTGGCGAATCCACACCTCTTCCTGTGCCAGTTTTTTGTCGAAGAGTTCGTTGGCGCGCTCCTCAGCCTCTAACTGCTGCTCCCTGTGGCGCAAAAAACCCTGGTAGTGCCCGCGCCACTGGGTGAGATAGCCCCTGTCCAGTTCGGCGATGCTGTTGGCCACGTTTTGCAGGAAGCGTCGGTCGTGGGTAATGAGGATGATGGCGCCGGTAAAGTTGGCGAGTTGGTCTTCCAGCCAACGTATAGCGGGAATATCGAGGTGGTTGGTTGGTTCGTCGAGCAGCAGCAGGTCTGGCTGGCTCACCAAAGCCTGCGCCAGTGCGACACGGCGCCGCCAGCCGCCGGAGAGTTCGCCCATGGTGGCCTCTGCGGGCAGTTGTAACTGACTGATGGTGGTTTCAACACGTTGCTGCAACTGCCAGCCGTCGGCGGCCTCCAGTTGCTGCTGGACACGTGACAGCGCCGCCATGTCGGGTTGTTCGGACTGAATCAGCTTGTGATACTCGCTCAGCAGGCGCCCGGCGTCGGCGAGCCCGGAGGCGACAACATCGTAAACGGAGAGTTGGTCCGCGTCGGGCAGGGTTTGCTGCAGCCGGGCGATGCGAATGCCGGGTCGCACCCAGCGTTCACCCGAATCAGGACTCATTTCGCCTGCCAGCACTTTAAGCAGGGTTGTTTTGCCCGTGCCATTGCGTCCCAGCAGGCCCAGCTTTTCACCCCGGGTAATACTCAGGCTCACGTTGTCCAGGATGACCTGGGTGCCAAAGTGCAGATTGACGGAGTCAAGACGTAGTAGGGGCATGGCGGGTACGCAGTATTTTGTGGAGGCGCATTCTACGCCAACAGGCCACGTGCTGGCCACATTTGAGCATCCGGTATAGAGTGTGCGCAAAATGCCGCAAAGGATCTTCCGCTCGCAGCGGATTGCGTCGCCCAGGGGAAAACATGTTGAGAGTTCTGGTTTTGTTGCTGCTGATTGCCGCCACGCATGCCTTGGGGCAGGTGGCAGAGCCGCAAGTCACCGCATCCCAGTTGGATGCGGCGGCCGCCCGTGTGACCGCCAGTTTGCCAGAAGATGATCCACAGCGTGCGGCGCTGCTCGCCACGTACGCGGATATCCGGTCGGCCCTCTCCAGATTCGAAGGCTTCACCCAGCAACTCAATACTTACGTTTCGGCCAGGGCCAATGCCGTGCAGGAGGCGGAAGCGATCGAGCAGCAACTGGCCCGGGCGCATCTGAATCCGCCTGCGCCCGGCGAATCGCTGCAGTCTGTTTCCCTGCAAGAACTGGAACAGATGATTCTCGTCGAAAAGTCTGAGTTGGAAGCGAGTAAAAGCAGGGTAACCGCTATCCGTGCAGAAATTGATGGCATGTCCGTCCGACCGGCCGAAATTCGCAGCCGTGTCGCAGAGCTGTCGACACTTTCCACCCGGTTGGATTCACGCCTCGATGAACTGGGTGATTCGGGTGGCAGTGACAGCGCTGCGGTGGCGGCGCGGTGGCTGGCCAGTGCCCAGTACGCCAGTGTGAATGCGGAAAAGGCCGCGCTGGAAGAGGAGTTACTCAGCCAGCCGATGCGCCTGGAACTGCTCAAGGCGCAACTGGACCAGGCGCTCTACGATGTAGCAAGACTGGAAAAAAGCTCCCAGGCCATGACGCAGCGCGTTAGCAGGTTGCGTGAAGGTGAAGCCGTCCGGGCACAGGAGACAGCTGACCTGGTGCTGGCCGGTACGCAGGGCAAGCATGTACTGCTTCGGAACCTGGCGGACAAAAATGCCACGCTCACAAAAACGTTCAGCGCGCGAAATGGCGATATCGCGGCTACTGATGATCGCGACAGCGAAGTTGGCCGAGCGGCCGAACAGCTCGAATTTGACCTGACATCCATAGAGCACAAGCTGGAACTGCTGGGTTTTAGTACGGTAGTCGGCGAAATCCTGCGCGAGCGCCAGGCCCAGCTACCCGGGCATGGTGAGATTTCGAAGGAGATTGCCAGAAATGCCGATGAGATCCGGGCGTCCAGCCTGAGGCAGGTAGAACTTGAGGACGAGCGACGGCTGCTGCGAGACCCCGCGGTATATATAGACAACCTGCTCGATGGACTGGCACCGAACGTGGTGGAGGAGATCAAGGTCGACCTGCACCAGTTGGTAAACAGTCGCCGGGAACTGGTGCGCAAAGCGATTGATCTTGAGAGCACCTATGCCCAGACCCTGGGCGACCTTGATTACGCGTTGCGCAGATACGATGTGGCGATCAATGCGTATCGTGATTTTATCTCGGCGCGCTTGTTGTGGATTCCGTCGCGGGACCGTTTCGGGCTCTTCTTCGGTGATGCGGGTGAAGTCTTGGAACAACTGCGCGAGGTCTTTGCCCCCGCTCGCTGGATGACGGCGGTACGGGGTATTCCCGGGGAGATCATTGCACAGCCACTGACGGGGGTATTGCTGCTGTTGACGCTGGTACTGGTCTATTACGGGCCGCGCCTCAAGCAGCAACTGGTCGAGACGGGCAAGCATGTTGGTTATGTTCGCTCAGACAGGTTCGCCAGCACAATACAGGCACTGGGCTTGTCTGTGCTGCTATCAATAAAATGGCCGCTGCTGATGTTGACGGCCGCCTGGGTGTTTGAGATGCAGGAGAAAGAGTCAGAGTTGGCCACTGCCCTGTATCTCTCCCTGATGCGGACGACGCTCTATTTCTGGGGGCTGGAATTCCTGCGTTTTGCGTTGCTGCCCAAAGGTTTTATCGATGTGCATTTTCGCTGGCCGGGAAGCCGTGTGTCCGCCCTGCGTCGACAGATGGTCACGCTGGAGCTCACTTTGCTGCCCGCAGTATTCCTGGTGGTATTCTTCCTGAGCCTCTACCCCAGGAGCGTAGGTGGTCCGCTGGGCACCCTTGGAGTAGTGCTGGTATTGTCATCTATTGCCTATTTTTTCTACCGTCTACCGGAGTTTGTCCATAGCAAAATGGCGATGATATTCGGAGACAAAGTCAATGTTGAACATCCGTTCTGGGCCAAGTTGTTGCGCAAGCTGTTGTTCTGGATACCGGTCGCGGCAGTGCTCGCCGTTTTTCTGGGATATACGTTTACTGCCATCGAAATCGCCTTGCTACTGATCAGGACCTTCGTACTGCTGAGTTGTATCCTGATCCTGCACGAATTGGGTATGCGATGGCTGAGTCTTACGCGGCGCAGGATGGCGTATGAGGTGCGACAGGAACTGGTCAAGACCAGCAACGAGGATACCGAGGCCAGCATCGAAGATGAGATTCTGGAGAGCGATCCTGATCTGCTAAACGATGAAGGGACGAAGTTGCTGAATCTTCTCACGCTTTTTGGCGGTTTGCTGGGAGTCGCCTGGATATGGGCTGAAGTATTTCCGGCACTGACTATTCTGGATTCATTTACATTCTGGCATCAGACAACAACCATCGATGGCCGGGAAATTACCGATCCCGTTACCCTCAGCGAGGTGTTAAAGGCGATACTGCTTGCCGCCATGGGTGGTCTGGCTATCAGTCGTGTGCCGGGGCTTTTTGAAATCTTCCTGCGGCAAAAGTTGCATGTGAGTGCGGCATCAGCCTACGCGTTAACCCGTGTATTTCAGTACACGGTCACCATGTTGCTGGTGATTCTTGTAGTGGGCTCACTCGGTGTCAGTTGGTCGTCACTGCAGTGGGCCGTCGCGGCACTGAGCCTCGGTATCGGTTTTGGTTTGCAGGAAATTGTCGCCAATTTTATCAGCGGCCTGATTATACTATTTGAACAACCGATCCGCCTGGGCGATACGGTCACCGTCGGGGATGTTTCGGGTACGGTGACACGAATCCAGATGCGGGCGACCACGATCCGCGATTACGATCGGCGGGAATTGCTGGTGCCGAACAAGGAGTTTATCACCAGTCGCCTGCTGAACTGGTCGCTGTCTGATTCCGTGACCCGTCGGCTGATTCAGGTAGGTGTCGCCTACGGCACCGATATGGACGAGGCGCTCGAAATCGTGCGCGATGTGGCGAAGAAGCACCCGCTGGTACTGGCAGATCCGGAATCCTTGATTACGTTTGACGAGTTTGGCGATAACAGCCTGTTGATCAGCCTGCGCTATTTTATCGAGCACCTTGATAAACGCCTAGTGGTAGACAGTGAACTAAGGCTGCAGATTAACCGTAGATTAAATGAGGCGGGGATTGTCGTTGCGTTCCCGCAGCGCGATATCCATATTGATACAACAAAACCGCTGGAAATCAGAATGATGGACCCAGACCAGCGTGATTGAAGATTGGTGTAGAATGAGGGATTCCGGCTCCATGACTTTACCCGCAAATCTTATCAGGCAGTTATGACACATATCGAACAGTTACACTATGACCGACAGGTCGCGCGATGGCTGGTTTTTTGCGCCGCAGTGATTTTCGCGATGATCCTGCTCGGCGGTGCCACACGACTCACCAATTCAGGCTTGTCTATTGTTGAATGGAAACCACTGGTGGGTGTTATCCCACCGCTGACAGAACAGGATTGGCAAGAAACCTTTGACAAGTACAAGCAGTTCCCCGAGTACCAGAAAATCAACCACGGCATGAGTGTGCACGAGTTCAAAACCATCTTTATGTACGAGTATCTGCACCGCCTGCTGGGGAGAGCGATCGGTGTACTGTTTGCCGTACCGCTGATCTATTTTGCTGTGCGACGCCGCTTGCGGCCCGGACTGGCGCCCGGGTTGGTTATTCTTTTCTTCATGGGCGGCCTGCAAGGCCTGTTGGGATGGTATATGGTAAAGAGCGGTCTGGTAGATAATCCCCGCGTCAGCCAATATCGCCTGACAGCACATCTGGGCGTGGCCGTGGCTATTTATGCCTATATGCTGTGGCTGGCGTTTGACCTGATGTTTCAACGTGGCAGGAGAACCAGCAACGAGCGCAAGCCTTATGCAGGCTGGACACTTTGTCTCGTAGGGCTTGTCTACCTGATGATTCTATCGGGGGGGTTGGTGGCTGGGACGGATGCAGGATTTGCCTATCCAACCTGGCCTCTAATGGGCGATTCCTTTGTCCCTCCCGGTCTTTACGCCACTTCTCCCGCATGGCTGGCAATGTTTGAAGACGTCACCACTATCCAGTTTAATCACCGGATGTTTGCATACTTTCTTTTTGTTGTGCTGAGTGTGTCCGCTTTTCTGGTGTACCGCAGTGCGACGCAGGGATGGGGAAGACTGGCAGCCATTCTGCTGGTGCTGATGCTGATGATCCAGGTGCTGCTGGGTATCAGCACGCTGTTACTGCATGTACCTGTGGTTTTGGGGGTGGCGCATCAGGGAGGAGCGGTAATGCTGTTGACGGCCGCCCTGTTCCTGAGTCATGTGCAGGTGCGCCAGTAGCGCTATCCTGAAGAGTGGGGCGGCATCTCTGCCAGCCCCTTTTTCGTGCAATTACCAGAACGTGGGCAGTACGTCTTCTGCGCGGCGGCCCGGCTTTTCGCGGCGGTCCGGCTTGGTGATATTGAAGCGTACATCGATACGCCGGTCTTTCAACTGCCGACGATTTTCCATGCGCCGTTCGTCACCCTCGTATTTTATTCTCTCGGGTTCCACGACATCGGCCAGGAAGCGACCCGGTTCGCGGATAAAAAATGAAGCGCTTTTGGCAGACATTGCAGCCCCCTTATATGTTGCCTGTAACTTTGGCAATAGTCTGATCGAAAAAACAGTGTGCTGCACTAATGTGCGGGCGGAAAATCCAGAGTAAGCGCGTTATCTGTGAGCGCTGTCACAAGTTTGCTAGTGCGTTTGCCTGTTATGCACCTGCAGGGGCGTCCTGCTGCAGAAATTTACTCTGCGGAGAGTGCGCAAATACGGCTGATGTGGCTGTAGGGGAGGCCCGATTCCTCGTGCCACTGGTTGAAGGTGTCCTGTATCAGTTGCAGCTTGCGTTTGCTGTCGGGGTTGTCCCCTACATCCACACCATTGCGATTAAGGCAGCGCACGACATCTCCCGTGATGATGAAGGTGTCTTTTCCCATATTGCGCAGTACGCGTTGGCCGGTCATCCCCCCGAGCCGGCTGCCCTGTGCTTTCATTTGCGCGAACAGCCCGACCAGGTCCTGCGTCGGCCACTGTGCGATGTATTTACCGAAGCTACCGTGATCCCGGGTGATATCCAGGATGAACTGCGCATTCGCTTGTATGCTCAACACTTTTTGGCGATTGCGTATGATGCGAGGGTTTGCCGCAAAGCGGTCGATCTGTTCGGGGCTCAGCATGACGATTTTCGGCGGGGGGAAGCCGAAGAAGACGTCCTCAAAATCATCCCATTTGTGATCGACCACGCGCCACACAAAGCCCGCCTGGAAAATGCAGCGAGTCATCTGCGCCAGCCAGCGGTCGTCCTTGCTCCGGGACAACGCGCTTGAACTGCGCACAACGGGCATCAATGCCTTGAGTGTCGAAGCCCCGCCGTGACGCTCGCAGGCGCGTTGATAAATGTGTTCGAAGTGCTCCAACTATTTGTTGCTGTGGCTACCGTCACAGAGGGGCTGGTTGGCGGTGGCTTTGCAGCCGCAGAAAAATACCTTGCCTTCCTCTTTCGCCTCATAGCGCACCGGGGAGAAGCCTGTGTCCTTGTGCGAGCCGTCGCAAAAAGGTTGGCTTTCACTCAGCCCACAGGCGCACCAGAAATAGGCTTTGCCGGGCTTTACCAGAACGCCGAAAGGGGTGTCGGCCGCGCGTTTGGGCTGGTCCATAAGGGATTCCTTGTCAGAAGTGGTTATTACAGTTGCAGCGAATTTCTCCGGGCCCACCCAGTGTAGGACAAATAGTGGTGCTGGTCACGGGCCAGCTGACGGGCACCAGCCGAAGCCCCCTATTAATGTGCATCTGTCGAACCGGGCCAGGCACTTCAAGGACTGCGGTGGTGAACGGGCGGCTGTCGGCGGTTAACGCGCTACCTTGTAGGCGAGCAGCATGTTCCCGGGCAACTGGCCGAACATCGAATAGCCCGATTGCACGTATAGCCATCCATCCGCCAGGACCTGGCCGCTGACATCGATGGCACCGCCGTGGCCGTCAATGCCGTTGCTGGCGGTGAACGGTTGTGCGGTCTGCGTCTGCCAGAGTATCTCACCCGTGGCGATGTCATAGGCGCGCAGTTTGCCGTCGAGGCCGGCGCTGAAGGCGAGTTCCGGTGTCGCGGTGGCGGCGGCTGAAAGGCCGTAGTAGAACGAGCATTTATACAATTCTGACAGCTCTGGTTTCTTGCCGGCGCGCATACTCTCAAGGCCAATCAACGGCCTGTTTTCCTCGGCAATGTCACAGCCGCGCTCGACAGCCTGTTGCCAGAGCAGGTTGCCAGTGGTCACGTCCAGCGCGTATAGGCCCGGTCTTGGGGTATACCCCGGCCTGTCCCGTTCCGGGTCTGACACCGGCACTACCAGGCGCTGCCCCGACACGGCCATGCCCCAGTGGATGCCGCCATTGGTGGTGCCGAGACTGATACGATTGCGCCACAGCACCTCTCCCTCGGTCGATTCCGGGTCGGGATTGAGCGCGAATACCTCACCGGATTTTTGCCCGGCCAGCAATATGTCCGAGCCGTCGCGATCCTGTGCAATGATCACAGATGCACCGAAATCAAAATCGCCGCCGGGGTTTTGCGGGCAGTTGGCACCGTTGTTCAGGCACGCCGCGTTCCACACGTCCCCCGCAGTTGCCTGAAAGCGCCAGGCGAGGGCTCCTGTGTCCATATCCAGCGCGATGATGGCATCCGAGGTGTTCGTCGCCGGGTGGGTGAGGTTTTCTCCCGTGCCGAAGTAGATGCGGTTGCGCTTCGCATCGATCGCCGGGGTTGTCCACACCGATGCGCCGGAAGGTCCGAACTGGTCCTGTCCATCCGCGTTTTGTCCCTGCAGTGTCGCGTCCGGTGTCGCATGCCATTGCCAGAGCTGTTCGCCACTGCCCGCGTCAAGCGCGATAACGCCCCCGTGGGATGTGCAGCAGATATGGCTGGGGCTGCCCGCTGCAGCCACTTCAAATGACGAGATCGGGACGAACAGGCGGTTGTTGTAGTAGCTGATGGAGCCGGAGATGACCGATGTGTTGAACAGGCGCGCCGAGTGTTGCCATACGATGTCCAGCGTCGCCGGGTCCATCGCAAATACGGTGGCAATCGAATCGGCAAAGACCAGCAGTTGCGTTCCGTCTGCAAGCGTCACCACGCTAATGGCCGAGCGCACACCGCTGAACACCTTGGTGTGCGCCCTGATGCAACCGCTGGTGCGATCCAGCGCATAGACTTGCCCGGTTTTGTCACCGAAGTACATGGTGTCGCCGATGATCGCCGGTTGCGAGCGCATGTCTGTCACGCGGGGAAAGGCCAGGCTCCAGGCCAGTTCCAGAGTGCCGACGTTGCTGCGATCGATGCCTGCATTTGCGTCCGATACGAAACGCCTGTTGTCTGTTCCCAGTCCCCAGTTGCCCACATACTCTACAGGATCGCTGGTGTCGGGCGTTTTGCACTGCTGCTGTTCTATCCACTCGCTCGCCTGTGGCGCGCTACCTGCCAGATAGGTGGCGATCAGGAAGCGCTCCTGTTGTCGTAACCCAGCGGCCATGGGCTGCATCTTGCCAAACTCCATTGCAACCATGACGCTCTCCTTGGAGAAGCCTGACAGCGCTTCCCGCGTCGGTGCGTGCATGGCGGGGTTGTCGTGGCAGGTGGCGCAGTGCTTGTCGAACAGTTGTTCGCCAAGGTATTCCAGTGGCAGCTTGTCCGCGTGGCGAATGGCGAAAGCCTCGATCGTCTTCATCGGCGAGTCCAGCAGCAGAAGGCTGAAGCCCGCCATCAGTGAGACCACCAGCAGGGCGAGCAGTAGACGCGCGACAACCTTTCCCATAGCTCTATCTCCAGCGGACTATTTTTCTAGCGGCAATTGGTTTTCAGCAGCAGCCGCTTGAACACGACCGCATTGTGGTCGCTCTCATCCCGCTCGGGCTCCTCGGCCAGTTCCACATTGGGGAAGCGCTTGAACAACTCGCACATGCTCAGGTAGAGCTGGCGCTTGGCGAGGGCGGCGCCGATACAGAAGCGCGGCCCGTAGCCGAATGTGGCGTCGGGGTCGAACTCCCGCTCCACGTCAAATTTCTCGGGGTTCTCGAAGAAATCGGGATTGTGGTCCTTCAGGTGGGGCATCATCAGCACCATCACGCCCTTGCGCAACTTCTCCCCCATAAACTCCATATCGTCGGGGGCGTAGCGTGCGAACCCCATCTTCGAGGAGATTCCCCAGCGACTGATCTCACTGAAGGCGTTGGAAAAGCTGTCGG
>JAGRIK010000284.1 GCA_020443325.1 Halioglobus sp. | reverse complement strand
TCTGCACCCAGCGCGCACAGACCGTCAATCACCTCCTGTACCAGCACCTCCGGCGCAGACGCACCTGCAGTGACGCCAATACGCGATTTGCCCAGCAACCAGTCGGGGTTGATATCCTCGGCGCCATCGAGCAGGTAGGCTTCCGCGCCCATACGCTCAGCCAGCTCCCGTAAACGGTTGGAATTGGAACTGTTGGGAGAGCCGACCACCAGCATCAGGTCACAATCCGCGGCAAGCTTCTTTACGGCATCCTGGCGATTCTGTGTGGCGTAGCAGATGTCGTCTTTGCGCGGGCCCTCTATATTGGGATAACGGGCGCGCAGGGTATCGATCACCTTTGCCGTATCATCCATCGACAATGTGGTCTGCGTGACATAGGAAAGATTATCGGGGTCTTTCACCACCAGCGCAGACGCTTGCTCGTCATCTTCCACCAGATAGATGTCGCCGCCGGCACGGCGATCATACTGCCCCATCGTGCCCTCGACCTCCGGGTGCCCGCGATGGCCAATCAGTACACACTCGCGCCCCTGAAGGCTGTATCCAGCCACTTCCACATGCACCTTTGTTACAAGCGGGCAGGTGGCGTCAAAAATCTTCAGTGAACGCTCCCCTGCCTCCCTGCGCACAGCCTGGGATACACCGTGCGCGCTGAAGATAACAATACAGTCGTCGGGAACCTCGACCAGGTCATCCACAAAGATAGCGCCGCGCGCGCGTAAATCTTCCACCACGAACTTGTTGTGAACCACTTCGTGACGCACATAGATTGGCGCGCCAAACACCTCCAGCGCCCGGTTTACGATATCAATCGCACGATCGACCCCGGCGCAAAAGCCGCGAGGATTTGCCAATCGAATTTCCATTCCCAAACCTGTCTCCTGCAGTGCGTTAACGGCGCTGACTAATGAGCGCAATCAAGCCTCTAGTGTAGTTCTGCGGGCTCTACCCTGTGAATCAGAACGTCAAACAAGATCGTACGCCCGGACAACGGGTGATTAAAATCCACCGTCACCTCATCCTCATCGAATGCAATAATCATCCCGGGCACTTCGCCCCCGCTGGCATCCGCGAAGGAAAAAACCAGCCCGATTTCCAGTTCCACATCGTCCTCAAACTCTTCACGCGCCAGGTACTGCACATTGTTGTCATTGGGTTGACCAAACGCATTTTCCGGCGCAACGACAAACATCTGGCGTTCGCCCGGGGACATGCCAAACAACAGGCGCTCGAACCCGGGGAGCAGGCTGCCGTCGCCAATTACGAAGTTGACTGAATCGCCACCGAAATTGGTATCCACCTCTGAGCCATCTTCCAGGCTGACTGAAAAGTTCAGAAAAACACGGGTGCCTTCACTGACAGGGACCGTAGTCATGAGTCTTCGTTCCTTACGCCAACAGCGGGCTTGTCACGATGCAAAAAGCTGTCCAGCAGCATACAAACCGCTCCCACTGAAATTGCTGAATCCGCAATATTAAAGGTGGGGAAAAAATGGTTCTCATAGTGTACCGAGATAAAATCCACCACATAACCAAGTGCCACACGATCCCACAGGTTGCCCAGCGCACCACCCAGAATCAGCCCCAGGCTCAAGGCCAACAGCCTCTGCCCCCTGGGCATGATAGCCAGCCAGACTGCCAGTACCACGCTGATAACAGAGGCCAGGGCAGTGAAAAAGTAGCGCTGCCACCCCCCCGCATCGCTCAGGAAACTGAACGCGGCGCCCGTATTGTGATGCAGCGTCAGGTTGAACCACCAGAACACGCGCACCGGTTGCGCGTAGTCAAGGTTAGCGGTCGCCAGGGCTTTCGTGTACTGGTCGGCAATAATCACAACCAATGCCAGCGCAAACCAGGGAAGAGCATGCAGTCCGTTACGCAAAACGTCTTTGCTCCCCGTCACCATCGACATTTTCTATACAGCGGTCACACAGCGTGGGATGCTCTGTGCTGTGCCCAACGGAAGAACTGCGGTGCCAGCATCGCTCACACTTCTCATCGGTCGACACCAGAATTTGCAGCTGTAACCCGGGCAGATCGGTGTGCAATGCATCCGCGCCAGCTGCATCGAGAGGCTTCACCGTCGCTGCAGATGTAATCAACACGAAGCGCAACTCATCCTCCAGTGCGAGCAGAATGTCGTGCAATTCTGGCGCGCAGTAGAGGATCACAGTGGCGTCGAGCGAACCACGCAGGACGCCCGCGGCGCGCTGCGCTTCCATCGCCTTATTGACGGCGGCCCTAACGTCCATCACGCGCTGCCAGAAACCACGCCCCATTGCATCATCCGATGACTGGCCCTGCAAACCGCCATACCACTGTTCCAGCATCACAGAGGGGCCACGCTCACCCGGTAGATTTTCCCAGATTTCCTCCGCCGTGTAGCTCAGGATGGGCGTAATCCAGCGCACCAGCGCTTCACCGATATGATACATCGCAGTTTGTGCTGAACGCCTGGCGACACTGTCAGCCTGCGTTGTGTACTGGCGATCCTTGATCACATCCAGGTAAAACCCACCCAGATCGATGGCGCAAAAATTATGCAGCTTCTGGTAGATATGGTGAAAGTTGAACGCGCGATAGGCGTCGATCACTTCCAGCTGTAACTGCGCCGCCCGCCCGACCGCCCAACGGTCCAGCGACAACATATCGGGGAAAGCTAGCGCATCGACAGCGGGATCAAACCCATTGAGATTGGACAACAGGAAACGCGCAGTGTTGCGAATCCTGCGATAGGAATCCGCCGTGCGTTTGAAAATTTCATCACTGACTGTCAGTTCGCCGCGATAATCCGTGGCCGCGACCCACAGGCGCAGGATATCGGCACCCAACTCGTCCATCACTTTTTTCGCCGGGATAATATTGCCCAGCGACTTGGACATCTTGCGACCGTCGCCATCCACCGTGAAGCCATGGGTCAACACCGTCTTATAGGGTGCGACGCCATTGATGGCAACACTGGTCAACAGCGAGGACTGGAACCAGCCGCGATGCTGGTCCGAGCCTTCGAGATACAAATCTGCGGGATACTGCAGTTCTTCTCGCTGTTGCAACACGCAGGCGTGGGTGACGCCGGAATCGAACCAGACATCCAGCGTATCCGTCACTTTCTCATAGACGCCAGCCTCTTCTCCCAGCAACTCTGCTGCATCGAGATCAAACCAGGCATCGACGCCTGTCTGTTCCATTCGCTGGGCGACCTGCTCCATCAGTTCTGCAGTTTGCGGATGCAACTCGCCCGTTTCCCTATGAATAAAGAGGGCGATAGGCACTCCCCAGGTACGCTGGCGCGAGATACACCAGTCCGGCCGCTGGGCCAGCATCCCGTCGATCCTAGCGCGGCCCCATTCCGGCAGCCACTGCACACCTTCCACCGCTGCCAACGCCTTCTCCAGCAAACCCTCCTGCTGCATGCCCACGAACCACTGTGGT
>JAGRIK010000283.1 GCA_020443325.1 Halioglobus sp. | reverse complement strand
TGCGCAATCGTGCGCAACAACATATTGTGTGCTGCCTTGGAGGCGCGATAGCTGTACCAGCCTCCCAGGTTGTTATCCTCGATACTTCCCACCCGGGCGGAAAGTGACGCGAACACTGCGGGCTGATCATGCCGGAGCAACTTTGCAAACGCCTGGGCGAGAATGGGCAACAACGTGGCGTTAATCATAAAAGCACGCTCCAGGTTCTCAACCTCCACCTTCCTGAGGCTTTTCTCGGGTTGCTGCTGTTCGCTGTGCAACATTCCCACCGTGTTCACCAGAAGATGCACCCGATCGACGCATTCCATTGCTGTCGCGCCTGCTTCAGCAATGGAGTCTGGCTGCTGTGCCTCGAAGTTAATCCGCGTTACGCGTGCATCCTGCGATACCGCCGCAGTGGAGCGCTGCAGTATGATCAAATGTTGCAACTCGGATCGCTGCAACAGGGTTTCTGCAAGCGCCGTGCCTATCGCCCCGCTACCGACGATGACTGCGTTGAACGGCTCTTGCCCGTGCAGGTAATCGCTCACGGGGTTGGCAAGGTCTCGACAAACACCGCGATATTTTTCATTTCCTCATCACTGAGCATCGCGGCCTGGCCCCACATCAACGCGCTTTGCTTTCCCCTGGTCTCTCCGTTCTTGTACTGCACCAATTTGTCGTACACCGCCTGTTCTGATTGCCCTGCCAGTGCAGGACCGACGCCTCCCTCCCCGCCACTGCCATGACATGCAATACAGCCGCCGTAGGCCGCTTCGCCCAGTTCCGCAGGGGAAGCGCTCGCTTTTTCTTCCGCCTGCGCGGCAGCGAGGGCTACAACCCCACCGGTTTCCTGTTGCCATTCAGCGTAGCAATCCCCTGTACAGGAATGCACGCTGGCTTTTTCAAACTTGTTGTCCTGCATAGCCAACAGCGGCAGGCCAAGCGCAAAACAAAAAAACAAGATCAAACTTACGTTGGTCCCAGACATAATCGACTCCCGTCACTTCAGGTGCGCCCATCGTCGGACGCATGACTGTCTACGTGGAGTTGTTACGGTGGCAAAGTGTTTTTGGTTCAGTAAGACAACTACAGTTTGCTTAACTCAAATCGAGAGCACCGCCCCCCATTACGGTGCTTGCGAGCACCAAAATGTTGCACAGCCGACGAACTGGCGCATGCCCCACTTGAGCTATCGCAACAATAATCCCTTGTTTTGCAACATATTTGACACACAGTTTCCCTAAGCTGCGCGCTGGCTAGATTCTTGCATCGTCCATTGTTGAAGGACAACAGACGAAGCCATCCATTCAACTCGCCCAGGGCCACCGCGCCGGGAAGGACATACGATGACAGCGCTTGACCATCAACTGCAGACCATTGCCGCCGCCAGTGGGGCACAACCGGCCGTCGCATTTTTCGATCTGGACCGGACGCTGATTGCGGGCTACTCGATTCTGGCAGTCGCTCGCGAGACTGCACAGCAGGGTGCACGACACGGCAGGTTGCGCCAGGCGACCAAGGTGGCACAGGCCATCGCCAAACACAGGATTTTCAGTTCTGGCGGCAATTACCATCGGCTCGTGAAGCGCACCAGCAAAGCCCTGACCGGAGTTTCTGAAGCCGCACTGCGCGAGATCGGGGAACAGGCCTATCGCAAGCATCTCGCAAAGTCACTTTACCGGGAGGCGGTTGCGCTGGTGGAGGCACACCGCGCTGCCGGACACAAACTGGCCATCATCAGTGCCGCCAGCCGCTACCAGATTGAACCGGTGGCAAGAGTGCTCGGCATTGACGAGATCCACTGTACCCGGCTGGAAGTCGTGGACGGTCGATTCACCGGCCAGGTTATCGCTCCCATGTGCTTCGGCGAGGGGAAAGTACTCGCCGCGCAGCGCAGTGCTCGCAAGCACAAAGCAACGATGGACAACTGCTGGTTCTACTCGGACTCCAGCGATGATCTCCCGCTATTGCGCAAGGTGGGCCATCCTGTTGCCGTAAATCCCTCGGACAAACTGGGGGCGCATGCGCGCACCAAGCAGTGGCCGCAGTTGTCTTTTTCCACACGTGGCTTGCCGAGCGTGGAAAATGTCGCACGCACCGTGCTCACCGCCCAGAGTATCGTCGGCACGACTGCGTTTGGCATGCTGAGCAAGCGTTTCGGGCGCTCACCCTATCGCTCGGCGAATCAGGTCACCCGACTGTTCGGCGATATCGGCAGCGCCTTTGCCGGCCTGGACTTTGAAATTGAGGGGCTCGATCACCTGCGTCAGCAACGCCCTGCGATTTTCGTGTTCAACCACCAGAGTTTGCTGGACTCGATGGTACTGGCGCACCTGCTGCGAGAGGATGTTGTCGCGATGTGTAAGCAGGAAATGGCCGACATACCCGTCATAGGACGCTTGCTGCGCCAGGCCGACACCATCTTCGTTGATCGAGATGAGTCCGACCAAAGGCAGGTCCTGCAGCGCGCACTGGAAGTGCTCGATAGCGGTCGCTCGCTGGTGATTGCACCGGAGGGCAGCCGCAGCACACTGGGCAACATACAGCCGTTCAAACACGGCGCGTTCTTCCTGGCACGTAAAGCAGGCGTACCCATCGTTCCGATCGTGCTGCACAACGTCAAGGATGCGCTGCCCAACGGCGGGTTGCTAATTCGTCCGGCCACCATCCGCGTGACTGTACTGCCGCCCATTGCGGCCAGGTCTATCGACAATATTCGCAACGCGTGCCACGAACTGGAAAACACCTACGCCCAACTGCTGGGAAAATCAGCTTTGGCTTCAGTGCCCTACGCACTCAACTGTGACACTTTACCGGATTCCCACCGTCAGACCGGACGTGAATTCGCCGATAGCCACGTGGCGTAACGTGGGCGCATTGGGGACAGTTTACTTAATTCACACCTTCCGGCCGGGCTTCAGCTTGATCAAGCGTGTATCGGTCGACGGCTGAAGTTGCCTAACAAATCGATCACTGCCCGCTGGCCTCCCTGTTCTTCCATGTTTTCGAATTGCTGCCAGATCATGCTCGCCGACTTCAAGCGCGAGATAGGACGGCCAGTGGGCAACTCGTCGCAGCATCGGTTGGACCGCAACCACTGCGTCATCGGCTCCGGCCAGGTGCGCGTGAACACTGGACCATGGCCATTCCGCAGGCGATTCGCAGAGCTTAGCCCGGACTGGATTCAATTCGGTATAGCGAACTGCGGCAAGCAAATGGTGCTCATCCATAACAAATGAGTGGAAGCGCTCCTGCCACAGGTGCCCTATCCATTCTTCGCGTCGATTGATTCGACGGGTGTACTGCCTGTGTACTTGCCTGAAAAAATCAGCGAGACTTTCCCGGGTTTCAGGCACCACAACCAGATGAACGTGGTTTGGCATCAGGCAATATGCCCAGATGGCAACGCCCGCGGATTCCCGATACTCGTTAACCAGCTCAAGATAGAGCCTGTAATCGGCCTGGCTAAAGAAGGTCTGCATCCGCCGATTGCCACGTTGCGTAACGTGGTGGGGAAAACCTGGTATGACAACCCGGGGCATCCTTGCCATTTGGATATGCCTGTCTATGCTCAAAGCCCGGCCATCATGGCGGGACAGTTGGGTGGTTACTGGCGAGATTAAATAGGCGGAGTGATTATGTCAGCAAGTTGGTACACATCTGATGGAAGAAGATTCCTCGGGTTTGGAATTAAGTAAACTGTCCCCATTATCAGATAGACTATCATAAGCGCCTGACAGCATTCGGCTCAGATTAGCGCTTTCCGGAGAGAGATCTTGGAGCTTCGACACCCGCTTGAACACAACATAAAATGTGTTCGCCAAGGTACCTCATCGCAAGCTACCGTTTGGGCCAAAGCTTGGCAGCCCGATGGTTGCGTTCGGAACGCTTTAGTTTCGTCTGCACGATATGCGGTGACTCACTCTGTAGCTCAACCTTAGAAGGATAGCTCTACCATGGCAAATTCAATTCGCCCGGCCAGTTTTACGCTAGTGATCTCCTGTCCTGACAAGGTTGGTATTGTGGCGGCGGTATCGAGCTTTGTTGCCGCGCGCAGTGGTTCGCTGCTTGAGTCAAACCATCACACCGATGTTGAGCAGGGTTGGTTTTACATGCGCAATGTTATCAGCGCGGCTTCGCTGGAGGTCAGCCTCGAGCAGTTTCGCTCGGAGTTCTCGTCACTGGCCGCGTCTTTTGCCATGCAGTGGCAGTTGCGGGATAACAGTAATTTACAGAGTGTTGTCATTATGGCCAGTCATGCCTCCCACTGCCTAGCGGACATACTGCACCGCTGGCAGAGTGGCGAGTTGGCCTGCCAGATACCGTGCGTCATCTCCAATCACGAGAACCTGCGCTCCATGGTGGAATGGCATGGCATCCCCTTTCATTATGTGGCGGTGCCCAGGGAGGAAAAATCCGAGGCCTTTGCTCGCGTGACGGATATCATCTCCCAGCATCAGGCCAATACGGTAGTGCTAGCCCGGTACATGCAAATTATTCCGCCGTCACTGTGCGAAGAGTTTTCCGGCCGTCTGATCAATATCCATCACAGCTTTTTGCCCTCTTTTGTCGGAGCAAACCCATATCAGAAGGCCTATGAGCGCGGGGTCAAGCTGATTGGGGCCACCTGTCACTATGTGACGCAAGAGCTCGACGAGGGTCCCATTATTGAGCAGGACGTCATTCGGGTAAATCATAGCTGCGACAAGGAGGATCTGGTGCGACTTGGGCGCGATGTCGAGCAATCCGTGCTGTCGCGTGGGTTGCGTTACCACCTCGAGGATAGGGTTATAGTGCGAGGCAACAAGACTGTTGTATTTCTGTCCTGATCAGTCTCAGCTCTCTGTGGGGACAGTTTACTTAATTCACACCTTCGGACCGCGACTCAACGTAATCGCAGCTTTGCACTCGCCAGTTGCTGCGTTCCGTTGAGTGCTGGGAAATCTTGCATGACAAACCAGGGCACCCCTGCCATTTGAAGGCGCCTATGGTCGTTCGAGGCCCTGCCAGCATAGCGGGACGATTAGCGAATGAGTGAATAATTGCACTATTGAATAGTCGGAGTGATCATGTCAGCAAGTTGTTACACATCTGATGGAAGAAGATTCCTCGGGTTTGGAATTAAGTAAACTGTCCCCCACTGCCCCCACTACCGACTATTGAGTATACTTCGCTGACAGGTCAGCGGCCAGAGAGGGGCAATGCGGTGACAGAGTACGAATACATTGAACTCATCAGCACATTCCGTTCTGAGAATGCATTTCACAGCATGAATATGTTCACTCTGTTTGTCGCTTATGTGTTGGCCGCGCATTACGCTGGGCGCGATATGTCCTCCATTCAGGTAACAGCACTTACCTTCTTATACTCTGTCTTTGCGCTGACACCGATAACCGCTACGATCGCTAGTACAATACAGTTCCAGGATCTGGTATCCAGCTATCACGCCGCATTTCCCGCTGGAACAGTAGGCACACTCCCGCCCCGGCTGGTGATCTTCGTAGAGGCCACTGAACCTGTCACATTCACTATCGCCTGGCTGTTGAGCCTCGCGTATATGCGCAATTGCAGAATATTGCGTACCGAGTAATTTTCGAGCGAGGAGTTGCGAAGGAGAGGCGATGACAAGCTTTTGCAGTTCCACCCGTCAACATCAGCTTACTCTGGCAACAACCAGACGAAACCCAGTTTGACGCCACGCTCCGGAGTCGGTCCATCCCCGTTACGACTGGCGACCCACAATACTTCAGCTGAAAGATTGAAGTGTTGAGTGCCCAATTGCGTTATTCGCCCTACCTGCAACCCCAGCGGGATATTCCAGCCCTGATTGCCTTTCCAATTGTAGTCCCAGGTGAAATCCCCGATACCGATATACCAAGGGCCTATCAGGTAGTTCGCGATTGGCTGGAAGGTGAAGTCGCTGACATCGTCGCGGTCACTTTTGCCGGCGAATGACCAACTCTGGGTGACGGTAGCCCCTATCTGCCAGTTTTGGAACCCGTTGTAGATGACCGTCGCAGCAGGTCCCGCCTGGTACTTCCCGGCCCCAAGATCGCGGTGATCTGCTGTGGGGAATGTGAGCGTGTATCCCAGACCAGCGGTACCCCAACTCTCGCGTTCAGGTATAAATACGTGCTCGATATCAATATCCCCGAGACCCGATTTGCCATCCGGATCTTTCAGCAGTGGCACCGTTGGTCGAATGATTTGCGTCAGCGGGATAAACCTGCTGGGTGGGATAGGAATAACCGGCTCCAGCAAAAACTGCTCTGCATCCTCGCTGCTATCGCTCACAACACTGGAGTACAGATAGGTAAGTTGCATCTGTACCAGCGGAGCAGTCGGATCACCGGCCTGCGCAGTGAGCGACTCACTACTGCGAGTTGGTTTGTCAGAGACAGCAGAAGGTGCCGTAGTCGAGGCAATGGCTTCGCGGTTGCCGGCATATCCCGGCTCGCTTGCGATGCAGCATACCGCCAGAAATAATGCCCGCCTATGCCATTTGGCAATTTGCTTCAACTCGCGTCTCCGGCGTCATCAGCTATCTCACGGGGTACTGTGAGAAAGAATATAAACGGCCCCGGTAGTAATGTGAAGAAGGACAGCTTACTTAATCAAAACCTGAGGGCCAGGCGTCAGCTCGATGAATATTGTATCGCTCGCAGCGCGGAATTGCCGCTCAAATCGACCGTTGCCCGCTGGCCAAGCGGGACAATCGGCAATTGGGCGGACATTCTCGGGGCTGGAATCAACTAAACTTGTCCCCATCAGTTCACGCGGCGGGTGGCGGCATCAAAGTTCAGCTCAAGATGGCGATCCCCGTAGCTGAAGGAGATGTCATCTGCCGGGAATCCAGACTCGGTCCAGGGGTTGTCGTAGCGACTGTAACCGTCCAGTTTTACCTCCTCGCCATTGTGCAGGACGGCACCTTTCCAACCCATTGCAATCGTGCCCTGGGAGGGTGAGATGTAACTGATACTCAGGGTATCGGTGTCAGCTGTCAGTGATGCTGAGCGGATAGCCGTCTTGAAATTCTCGAAATCCCCATAGGCCGCAACATCTCCGAGTTCACACACCCAGATGGTTTTCTCGCCGCGTGCAACGATATCGTAGTCTTGTCCACCACCGATGCTGCTGTCTGCGCTGGGCAGCCAGTCAGCAGTGGGATCAGACGACCACAGTGCGAGATAGGCATCGCCACTGCGGGCGAAGAACCAGTTGCCGTCCTTGACCGTCTCATCAAACTTGCCGCGCGGCAGGTAGGCATGTGTATACAGCGGCTGGTTGGATACGTACAGGCCTTCACGCGTTTCCACATCATAGAGTGACACCACGACATTTTTGATCTGGACAGAGCGCGGCAGTGTGCCTGAACCCTCCCAGTAATTGGGTGTGCCGCCACTCCTCTTCTCGTTGGCGGGATGAGTCGTGAAAGCCACGGCCTCCATGCCCAGAGTCGCCTGCCAGATCGAGGACTGGTCGCCGCCGAAGCCCTTGCGCCAGTCCTGCGCGGTGCTCAGCATGTAGCTGGGCGTGCGATAGGTGTAGATGTTGACCTCTGGCCGCATATTGCGAGTGATATCCCATTCGTATGCGGTGGCAGCGAAGGCGCGAATAGCGGGATCTTCCAGCAGCGCCCTGTTCTCGTTAAACGGCTGGAAATCCCTCAGGTCCCACAGATCGTAGGTGGTGAGCATTTCGATAAAAGTGTCGATAAACAGGGGATGGGTATACGGCTCCATCGTGAGCAGCATCATGGCGTCATCGAGTTTTTTGGTATCCAGCCCCCAATTCGCGGCCTCTTCCAACTTGATTCCCATGCGCTGGCGACTTTCCATTGCCGGTGTGCTCACGTCCGCGGCAATCAGTTGCAACACCGCGGGTACCACGTATTTCTCGGACACAGCCATCATAGTGCCGGAGGTGCTGGCGGTGTGCCTGGTGTGCAGCCCAAATGCGAGATGCATGGCGCCTCGAGTAGAATCCAGCTTGCCATTCATCCTCCTGATGTAACTGCGCCCGTGCGTTGAGGCAAAATTGCCGGCGAAGTTATTGAGTGCCATATCCGCCATCATGAGGTCGAGAACAATGCGGGATTTATCGACCAGTTCCTCATCGTCGGCCAGATCAATCAGCGCGAGTAGCGCGGGCATGTCCTCGTCGTAGTAGACGTTTGACAGCCATTCGCTGAAGCCACTCTTATAGCGCAGTTCCAGCCAGCGCAGAATGCGCGGCTTGTAGACTTCCATCATCTCAGCGCCTGTCCGGCCGGAGGCGGGAAACACACGGTCGGGGTAGAGCTGCCCCGCGATATAAGCGCCAGACGCAAACAGGATGTAGTGATTCTCTGTCCACATCACCATATTTTTCGCGTCGGTAGTACCGGGCACGTCGTTCATTTCGTCAGGCCAGTACTTGAAGTTGAGGATTGCCTCCTCGATCAGTTGCAACTGTACGGGGTCTATCGCCTCGTTGTCGCTGTGCTTGGCCAGGATCGTCAGCAGGCCGGGCAGCGCGAAATCTGCTGTGTCTTCCCGAGCATTCAGGCGTGCCAGGTCGGCATCAAACCTGCCCGCGGCGACAGGCAGCCCCCTGGTCAGGTGTATCAGGCTGCCGTAGGTGCCTCCCCGCCGGTCGGCGATAGCCTGGTCGATAAAGTCCTGCTGTGCCTGCAGGTAGGCCGTGGAATCTATGGGTAGCCAGGGATCGACGGGGTCAACCGGATCGACTGGGTCGACCGGATCCACGGGGTCAACAGGGTCTACAGGATCAACGGGATCTGTAGGGTCAACCGGATCGACGGGGTCGATAGGGTTCTCGCGGTCCTGCGGGGTCCCGGATATACCGGATGACCCACCACCGTTACTATTACTGCAGGCAGAAACGGATGCAGCGAGGACAATGGCGAATACTAAAAAGGGTTTATACATTCTCGGCTCCTCGGGGAGTCTTCCAAATCATTAGATACATCACTGTGCTGCGCTCTTAGATACAAAATCACCGATAAGTTCAGCGCGCCAGCCAGCCACCATCCACTGCAAGCGTGTGCCCGTTGACGTAGGCTGATGCCGGGCTGGCCAGAAACACCACAGCGCCTGCGAGATCCTCCGGCAAACCCCACCTTCCTGCAGGGATGCGCGCGAGGATTTCGCGATTGCGTGTCTCATCGGCACGCAGTTGCTCCGTGTTATCCGTGGCCATATAGCCCGGGGCAATCGCGTTGACGTTGATGCCGTGTGGTGCCAGTTCGTTGGCCATTAACATCGTGAGCCCCCTGACGCCGGATTTACTCGACGTGTAAGACGCCACACGAATCCCACCCTGGAACGACAACATCGACGCGATGTGAATAATATTGCCGCCCGTCCCCTGTGCGATAAATTCCCTTGCGACCGCCTGCGACAGGAAAAACAGCGTTTTGAGGTTCAGGTCCATCACCGCATCCCAGTCCTCCTCGGTAAAGTCGACAAAATCGTTGCGGCGGATCGTGCCGGCATTGTTGACCAGGATGTCGACGTGCCCAAACGCGTGCTTTGCCTGCTCAACAATGCGCGGCACGCAGCTGTGGTCCGTGAGATCTTCCCTGACGGCGAGATAGCGTTGGCCCAGTGCCTCGACCTCCGCAGCGGTGCCCGAGGAATCCGAGATACCAACGCCGACAATATCGGCGCCGGCCTCGGCCAGGGCCAGGGCGATTCCACGCCCCAGTCCCCGCGAAGCCCCGGTGACTATTGCGACCTTACCTGTCAGCGTGAATTGGTCCAGTATCATGCGCTTGTCCCCGTGTTGTGCTGGAAAAGTGTTTCGTAACCGAGGTGTTTCAGGTGGGCGATACTGCCTGCAACCTCTTCGAATGGCTTGTCGGTGTCCTGCTCTATCGCCATGTATTGCACGTTGTTGGCTACGCAGCTGTCCACAATGCGGCTGAAATCCAGGTTACCGCTCCCCAGTGCAGCGTCGCTCGGCGTGAGCCTGAAGTACTTCCAGTGCAATGCGAAATCGCGCAGGTGCACGACCTTCACGCGTCCGCCAAGATTGCTGATGGCATCCTGTGGCGAGCGACCGCCACGGGCGGTCCAGTACGTATCCAGCACCAGCGCCACGTTATCCACAGCTGTGTTCTGCATCAGCAGGTCAAGCCCGAGTTCATCGCCGTAACGGCGCAACTCGAAATCGTGATGGTGATAGCAGAGCTGCACGCCGCGCTGACGGTAGTAGTCACCGAGGGCATCCAGTTGCTCTGCGAAACGCAACAAACGGTCACGCTGGCCGAAAATCACGGGAAATGGCAGCACCGAAACACTGGTCGTCTCGCAGCCCAATTGCTCGTGCAGCTTGAGCACCCAGTCGCGCTGCTTGTTGAGCACGTCGAAGGTAATCTGCGTACTGCCAACCACGACGCCATGCTTTTTGCAGGCGCGCTCAACGGCATCAATCTCGGCGGGCCTGAGCTTGATATACGCCAGTTCGATCGCCTTCAAGCCCATTCCACTGACGCGCGCAATCCCCGCCTCAATCGCTGCAGGCGATGTCATGAACTTCCGGATCGTGAAAGTCTGCAGTGCGAAGCAGGGTTGCGGCATGATCGACGTTATTTCAGTTCCGCGGGGCGGAGGTGATCCATGTCGTCGAAAGTCTGGTTCTCACCCACCATGCCCCAGATAAAGGTGTAATTGCTGGTGCCGACACCGGAGTGGATAGACCAGCTGGGAGAGATCACCGCCTGCTCGTTGGCGACCATGATGTGACGGGTCTCCTCCGGTTTCCCCATCAGGTGAATCACCCGGGAATCCGCGTCCATATCGAAGTAGAAATACACTTCCATACGGCGTTCATGCGTGTGGCAGGGCATCGTGTTCCAGATGCTGCCGGGCTCCAGTACGGTCAACCCCATCACCAGCTGGCAGCTCTGGCAGACGGCCGGGTGAACATACTGGTAAATGGTGCGCTTGTTACAGGTCTCACTTTCACCCAGGTGCAGCGGGTTGGCCTGTGCGATGGCAATATGCGTGTGCGGGTAAGCGTGGTGGGCCGGCGCGCTGTTGAAGTAGAACCGGGCCGGGTCATTTTGATCATCAGAGGCAAACTGGATGTCTTTCACGCCCATGCCGACGTAGAGGCCATCGCGCTTACCTAACTCAAAGCGCTCGCCGTCGAGCGTGATGCTGCCCTTGCCGCCGACATTGATTATCCCGGCTTCGCGGCGCTCGAAAAAGTAATCGACACCCATTTCCTTGCCCGCCTCCAGGCCAACCGCTGTGCTCACGGGCATGATGCCGCCCGCGATGATTCTATCCACATGGGAATACGTGAGCGCGGCGGCATCAGCAACGAACACTGACTCAACCAGGAAATGGGAGCGCAATTGCTCGGTGGTGTAGTGTTTTACATCCTCGGGATGGCTGGCATAGCGGATATCCAAATTCATCACTATCTCCGATGGCAATATCGTGGGTTTGGTCTGCGACGGGCCGCAGGCGTAATTCAAGGTTGGCAATTCTAGTCGAATGTTGTACGATCGTACAGTTTTTATTAATCCCGATTACTTCGAGCCAACGTCCCTTGCAAGCAACCAATAGAAAAGCTGCCGTACAGCAGGCGGCCTCTCGCGCTTCCGGCGGCGCGGCGACCCGTATCAAGATGCTGGATGCCGCGCTCGATATTATGATCGAGGAGGGCATTCGCGCTGTGCGTCACCGCGCTGTGGCCAAACGCGCAGGGGTCTCGCTGGGCAGCACCACTTACCATTTCGGCAATATCGAAGACATTATCATCAGCGCGTTCGAGTACTGGCGCTCCAAGGCGCTGCTGACTGACAGCCCCTTCTATCGCCAGACAACCGTATTGCTGGCACCCTACTCAGGCGGTGCGCATCTCCACCGCCGCATCGAGATTGGACCTGATACCGCTGAAATTATTGCTGCCGAGCGCTTCGTAACGGGCACGTTCGATCGCATCGTAACATGCACGCGCGGTCGGTTCGGGCGGCGCGTTCTTCCCGTGAAGCGCCTCGTTATGGTGACGCAGGCGCAGGGCGAAACTGTCGGCAAATCCGCGCGCCTCGCGCACCTGTTCGGGCGGCAGGTTGCGTGATGGCAGGGGCACGCGGAAATTCTTGCCGCTTTGCGAAGGCGCATCCGCGCTCCACGCAACTTCGACCTCTGCCTCGCGTGCAATAGCGCGGCTGGCGCCGGTCAGCGCCTGCTTGAACTTGTCGAGGGGAGTCTCTTCGGCCAAGCGCAATCCGCTCTTACAGGATCGACT
>JAGRIK010000282.1 GCA_020443325.1 Halioglobus sp. | reverse complement strand
CCGATAGACGTGCCGCAGACCATATCGGGTTGCCAGCCGATTTCCTGCAACCGGCGCCAGACACCCACCTGGTAAGCGCCGCGGCCACCTCCGCCGGACAGAATGAGTGCTCGCTTTATGGGGGGCGCAGGTTCGGTCATAGGAACTCCCAAAAAACTACAGAAGACAGGAAAGTCTGGCAAAGATCAACCACCAGAACGAACCATAATGCATAATGGGAAACCATAATGGAACCATAATGGGACGGAGGCATTATTTCCCCGGCAGTACCACTCCCTTGCGCGGCACGCCTCAACATACCGGTCAAAAACGCTTCCGTAGTGTCATCCCGTATGTGGCCGGTTCGCGGGGGGTGGCGACCACTCTTCCATCGACCCCGATTGGATCGTACCCGGCCATTCTGTAGTGTTCATCGAGCACATTGCGACCCCACACCGTGACGTCCGTATCGTAGTTTTCAAGCTGGATCCCAAGCCGCAGATTCAACAGGTCGTATGCAGGTATACCCAAATAGGGGTCATGACTTTCGACCTCTGCATTGCCGGTGTGGCTGTATTCAAGCAGAAGGAAGCCGTCAATCCCCGGGGAAATTTCGAATACCTGCCTGGCCGTCAGGAGAAGGAAATCCGGGTTGAAGGGCAGGTCATCGCCACTGCGATTGCAGGAAGTGGTCGCTGCGCCAGCAGTCGGGTCTCCGGGATCGGGACGGCCCGTATGGAAGCGCGCGGCCACCCAACAGATATCGTTGTCCCAGTTATCGACCTTGCCATCCGTTCTCGCATAGGCGCCGGTGAGAGTAAGCGAGTCAGTCGGCAACCAGGTGAACTCGAGTTCGCCACCCCAGGTGTCGATCTCGCCGGCATTCTGCAAGACCGGGCCACCCGTGCTGATAGATACAATCTGCAGGTTCTTTATATCGGTCTTGTGCAGCGCCATGTTCAAGCGCAGCGCCTGTTGCGGAAACTCGACCTTCAGGCCAAGTTCGATAGCTTGCGATGTTTCCGGGTCAAATATGTAATCAAGCGCAGGATTGATCCGCTCTGTATTGGTACCGGCTGACTTGTAGCCGGTGCTGTAAGAGGCATAGGTCATCACCTGATCAGTGGGGAACCAGGAGAGCTTCAAGGTGCCTGTCAGCTTGCCGTCACTCAGGGATTCATTCACCGGGGGCCGCGGTGCCAGCGCATAGATTGAATCGAGCACCGCGGGGGGGGCAATTATATCGTCAGTAAATGCGGGGGCTGTGCCCTGGGTAAAGACACCCGATAGGCTTTTTTCCTCGTATGTATAGCGCAGGCCCCCGGTGAGCATCACTGTTTCAGTCAGGTCATAATCCGCCTGGCCAAACACGGCGAACGCCTCATGCTCCTGCTGCATCGAATTTTTGGCACCGCTGTGGGGCGGGAACAGCGGCAGCGAGGGCAGCGGGAACGAGGGGACGGCCTGTAGCGGAAACTGGCCATGGGTGCCAGCGAAATAGACCGAGGTGTGAGAGAAAACAGCATTGACGTCCTCTCCAACCTCGATGGTGGATACGTTGTCCAGGTCCTGGTTGAAGTAGTACAGGCCAGCCACGTATCTCAGCTTGTCGTCTTCACGGCTTATGCGTAACTCCTGCGACCATGCGCTTTGATCGGCCGAGGCCTCGGTATTCAATGAATCCAGATCACTGGCATCGACATCGGCCTTGTCATGCGATTTGAACGAGCGGTAGCCGGTGATGGATATGAGAGAGAACGCTTCCAGGTCCCACTTTACCGTTACCGAAAAACCGCCATCCTTGTTCTCGGTAACTGGGAGGAAGTTCAGCGCGGTATCGAAATCGTAGAACTGGTCTGCGGTAAAGACGGTGCCACCCAGCGCGCGAACCACCTCGTCAGTACCCGCATAGGGAGTAGCGCCGACTGGTAGCGCGACCGGCCGAAAATTCTCCTGGACGGTCAGCGCGGCGCAACAGTGTTCATTTATTTCGGAATAATCGCCGATTATCCGGACGGACAAAAAATCGCTTGGTGCGTACAGGGCCTGAAGTCTTACGCCCCAGCGATTGCGGTCGTAGATCTGGTTATTGCCGAGCTCTATATCATCGACATAACCGTCCCGTTTACTCGAGAATCCTGTTGCGCGAAAAGCCAGCATGTTCTCCAGGGCTGTCATCGATACTGCGCCGCTGAACCTGAGCAGGTCATAATTGCCGGCTGTGATCTCGGCAAACCCATCTCGCTGGTCAAAACCGGGGGGCACGGTATTCATCAGGACCGCTCCGGCCAGTGTGTTGCGACCAAACAGGGTACCCTGTGGCCCACGCAATACCTCGACGCCGGCCATGTCCACCAACTCGTTCACCATGGAACCCTGCCGCGCGCGGTAGACGCCATCCACATACAGCCCCACCGCCGACTCCAGCCCGAAATTACCGGACTGGGTGCCGATGCTTCGTATTCTGAATCGGGTGTCGTTTACGCTACCGCCCTGGCGAACCTCGAGCGCGGGAGCAATGGTGGCGAGGTCGAATACATCACCGACACCTGATATGGCCAGGTCATCGCCGGAAAACGCCTTTACCGAAACAGGGACTTCCTGCAGGTTCTGGGTTCGCTTCTGGGCGACCACCAGCACCTCCTCAAGCGTGTTTTCCGCCTGCGTTTTTCCGGACAGGGCCAGACACATGGAAACAATGAGGTAAGGTATCAGAGAGAATAATGCTGAATCGACACCGGACAAAATACGCTACCGAGTCGACTGAAACTGCGCCACACCCGTGATTTGCCGTATACGCTGCCACTCGGACTCGGGCATCAGCGGCGGCTTCGGGCCAAAGAGCGCAGACCTCAGCTCGGGGTATCGATCCCTGATGGCCAGGTCGAATACCTCAACAACATTTTTTTCACTTGAACACTCGTTGGGATGCAGCGCTATACTCAGGTGCTCGGTTTGCATGCGCCGCCAGATCGTCTCACAGGGCAAGGGCGCTTCGCCGCGAAGACTCGCTAACAGCCACTCCAGCACGTCGAGGTTCAGGTCAACTTCATTAGCCACCAATCGCGCCTTGCCAATGTGCTTCTGGGCGGCATCGAGACGACCCAGGCCAATGTTGAACAGCGCGGAGTAGTAATTGGCGGCATACCCCTGGGGATCCTGTATCAGGGCGGTCTCCATCATCACGGCGGCATCCAGTAACCGCCCCTCGTGTGACAGGCGAACGGCGAGGTTCATAATAGTTTCGACGTTGAAGGGGTCGAGCCGGTAGGCTCTATTCAGTAGTTCCTCAGCACCCTCCATGTGCATCAGGTCCATGTAAAAACCGTAGATGGATACCAGCACCGCATCATTGGGATTGCGGGCGACAGACGCCTCCAGAAGCCGCATGCCTTCTTCCCATTTGAAGTCATTCTCCATCAGGGTAACGCCCAGCCAACCCGTGGCGAAGGCGTGCCCGGGTTCTATCGCCAGCGCCCTTTCGAATGCCGCAATGGCATCGGGGTATACCGAAGCGGGGATACGTGAGGAACCGGAGCCAGCCCAGCCCTGCACCCCCAGGGCAAAGCCTTTGGCGGCCCAGGCGTCGGCGTAGTCATTGTCAAGCGCGATAGCCCGATCAAAATAGCCGACCGACTGCTCAATGAGCGCCGGGCGGTCACTGGTATACATCTGTAACCCCTTGAGGTAGAGGTCGTAGGCCTGCAGGTTGGTCGTGTTGCGCAAACTCATGTAATCGACCGGTGGCAGCCCCGCGGGCGCCGGCGCCTTCGCATTGCCCAGGATGACCTCTATATTTCGCACGATATCCTCGGCGATCTCAGTCTGCAGGGCGAACACGTCGGTTAGTTCACGTTGATAGGCACCCGACCAGACCATGGCGCCCGTGTCCACATCGATCAAATGCACTGTCATGCGGATACTGTTGTTTATCTTGCGTACGCTGCCTTCCAGGATATGGGTGACGCCCAGCAGCCGTCCTATCTCCCTGATATCCCCGCTCTGGCTTTTGAACTGGAAGGATGAACTGCGCGCGATTACCGGCAGACTGGTGATTCGCCCGAGCGTACTGAGTACTTCCGTGGACATGCCATCGCTGAAGTATTCGTTGTCGGGGTCGCCACTGAGGTTTATAAACGGGAGCACAGCGATGCCTGGGGTTGGCTCCAGTTGGCGTGGCGACAGGGCCGTTACCGTGCTGAGCAACCCGGTAATACCTGTCTCGGTCAGCCACAGGCGAGGGCCGGGAAAGATGAGCGAGGTGACCATCACGAGCACTGCAACGACCAGCAGCATCCGAGCCGATTGAACCCCGCCCCACTTGCCACGGGGCGGCTCTGTTGTCCCTGTGGAGGGCCGATCGTCTGCCAGTGGCTCTACAGGTGGAACCAGGCGGAAGCCAAGCTTGGGAATGGTCTCAATAACCTGCGATTCCCTGGCACTGTCACCCAGTGCTTTGCGTAGCTCGGCAATACACTTTGTCAGGGTATCGTCGGAGACTTCGCCGCCAGGCCAGACGGAATCGAAAAGTTCATTGCGCGACACCGGCGCGCCGCCAGACGCCGCCAGGTGTTCCAATACTGACATCGACTTGGGCTTCAGGTGTACGGACACACCGTCGCGTTCGACCACGCGTCGCAGCGGCCTGACCACGCAGTTACCCAACCGAAAATCTGTGCCCAAGATCATGTTCCCTGTATGCCCAGGTTGTTATTCACACTTCGCATATATCCAGCAACACTGGACTCAACACTAACACCGAATGTTTGAGCCAAAATATGATACAGGTCATGGAAGTGTGACTGGCTATAGTGGGGCTGTATTTCCAGGGTGGCCCCAAAAGGCAATTCACTGCGCCGCAGCGTGCTCACTGCGGCAGTAGCAACTCCACAGCGACCAGCCGCAGTTCCGAGTACATCTCATCGAATTTTATTGAGTAGGTTATGTAAATTACTTTCCCATCATCCTGTGAGTATTCCGGATGTGCCAAAAAGTCGTACACCCAACCATTCAAGTTATGCGGCGCGTCAATGCTGAAAATTTCTATGGGCTCTGACCAGGGGCCCTCGGGATGTGGCGCGGTTCGAAGCATTGCCGTCGAACCCAGGTTTTCGCTGTAAATCGCTACGAAACGATTTAGATAAGCGTTGAAGAAT
>JAGRIK010000281.1 GCA_020443325.1 Halioglobus sp. | reverse complement strand
TCCTCGTCCTGCAGGTTGGTAGTATCCCAGTCCCGGTAGCTCAGGATGCCGAACAGCGACAGTTCATCATTGAAGGCGTGATCTGCCTGCAGGGACGCGCCCCACATATTGCGATTTTCCTCGCGGTTGAACACATCGTTGGCGGCCTTGCTGTTGTAGGGGTTAGTACTGTAACCGTACTTGCTGACACCGATGGAGTAGCCCGGGTCCTCACTGCGGTCCTCGTAGTCGCCGGCCAGTTGAATGCTGGTGTCGGGGGAGATATCCCAGAGTATGGCCATTCTGGTCGCAATGAAGCCCTCGTCGCGAAGGTCATCACCGATACCCACGTTCTCGATGATGCCGTCCCGTTGATGCGAAAATATATTGGCGCGTACTGCAATCTCATCGGTGACGGGCTGGTTAACCATACCCTCCACGTCGAATCGGTTGTAGTTGCCAATCCTTGTCCTGACGAAACCCTCAAATTCCTGATCGGGTTTGTTCGGTACGATATTGATTACCCCGGCGGTTGCGTTGCGGCCGAACAGTGTGCCCTGCGGACCTTTCAATACCTCGGTACGGGCGATATCGGTGAAGGGGATGGATGTAGCGGCCCTCGGCATATAAGCATTGTCGTAGAAGGTGGCAACGGATGGGTCGCCGCCGGAGCTGATGTTCGGGCTCTTGATGCCGCGGATGGAGATGCCCACCTGTGTCGCGCCACCATTATCGATTTCAACCCCGGGCATGAAGTCGGCAATGTCCTGTATATTATCGGCGCCTGTGTTCAGCATGTCCTGTGCAGAGAACGAGTTGACAGTGATCGGGACACTCATCGTGTCCTCCTCGCGCTTCTGGGCGGTTACGAGGACCTCCTCCAGTTGCAGGCTGTACCCCTTGGGTTTTGCCTCCTGGGCTAAACCACTGGTGGATGCGACAACGGCGGCACACGCCAGCACAAGTAACCGCACAGCGGAAGGTTTACCACTGAGGTTTTTAGGTGGGAGCATTCGAATCTTCCTGTAAGAATGTGGAGTGGATTTTTTATGCCTACAATATTGAGGGAGATTGTAAACGAAACGCAACCAAATTAATATATGGTAGTTATCACTATTGTTTAAAATTGTTGTTGTGTGGTTAACTTGCATCCCCAGAAAATGGGCTGTGGCATTTTTGACCGTTGATAGAGGCATGATTGACTATGAGACATATGCTTACGCTGATCGGTTCGACCCTTCTGTCGCTGCTGGTGATCTCGTCGGCGGCTTACGCCGACGCCCAGGCGAAGTACCAGGCCTGTGCGGCCTGCCACGGTGAGGCAGCGCAGGGCAATGTCGAACTGCAGGCACCGGCGCTGGCCGGACAGGATGCCGCCTATCTGGCACGCCAGATTCAGCACTTCAAGGCAGGGATTCGCGGCGCGGATTCACGGGACACCCAGGGCGCGCAGATGAAAGCCATGGCCGCTACCTTGTCCGACGACGATATTGTTGTGCTCACTGAATACCTGGCGGCACTTCCCCCACCTGTTCGAAATACGCAGGGGAGTGGCGACCTCAAGAACGGCAACAATTATTACCATGCGGCCTGCGGCGCGTGTCACGGTGGGCAGGCACAGGGTAATCCCGATTTGAACGCGCCGGCGCTGGTCGTGCTGGATGCAACCTACCTGAAGGCCCAATTCCAGAAATTCCAACAGGGTGTGCGCGGGGAGCACCCGGATGACAAGTACGGCAGGCAAATGAAGATGATGTCGAGCAGCCTCCCTTCCGACAAGGACCTGGATGACGTCATCGCGTATATCCAGACCCTTGCTGTTGCACAGTAACGACCCGTGACCGTGCGCGCACTTACGCTGGCCGCGTCTCTACTGTGGGTGTGGGCCGGAGTGGCCACTGCTGAGAACGAGGCTTTCAAATTGCGTGACTATTGTCCGCCGAGCTTTGAGGAAAGCGCGGCGGGCACCTGCGAGCTTCGTACCCTGTACGACTTTTACGACTCGGTACAGGGTGCCGGACTGGGGGGCACGCAGACTGCGTTGCCGGCGCATCGCGATGGCTTTACCCCGCAGCAAATTGACCTGGGCCGCTATCTTTTTTTTGACCCGGTGCTGTCGGCCGACGGCACTGTTTCCTGTGCGAGTTGCCATAATCCTGACCAGGGCTTCTCAGACAGCCTGCCGCGCTCCAGGGGTATTGGCGGCCAGGAGGTAGCGCGTGCCGCACCCACCCTGTGGAACACCGCCTTCCTGAACAAGTTTTTCTGGGATGCACACGCCACCACACTGGAAGAGCAGATGGTGGGGCCCCTGTTTGCGCCCGACGAGATGGGCAACTCGCCGGAAGCACTGCTCGCGACCCTCAACAACATACCGGCCTACCAGGCGCTGTTTCAGCAGGCCTTTCCGCAGCGCCAGGGTGAACGTATTCAACTGGATGAGGTCTACCTGTCGCTCGCCGCGTTCCAGACGTCATTGATCTCATTGAACAGCCGCTACGACCGCTATGCGCACGGCTATCACGCGGCATTATCGGAGCCTGAAGTCGAGGGGTTGAACATTTTTCGTTCGTTTGTAGCGCGTTGCGCGGAATGCCATACTCCGCCCCTGTTCACCAACCAGCAGGTGGCTGTCATCGGGGCGCCGGAACCCGAGGGGCGGCCTGTCGATGTCGGGGCGCAACTCACCTATGACGCGCCTGAACTGAAGGCGGGTTTCAAGGTGCCGACACTGCGCAATATCGCACAAACTGCGCCCTATATGCACTCGGGTAGATTCGCTAACCTGCACGAGGTTGCCGAATTTTATAATGGCGGTCGCGGCCATGCGGTCCCCAAAGGGCTGGACCTGCAACTGCACTGGCATATTTCATCGCCCAACCTGACCGACTACGAGTTGGACAGGCTGGTCGATTTTTTGGGTACGCTGACTGACGAGAGCTTGAAGCCCGAGGTGCCGAAGCAATTGCCGTCGGGCCTGGCTCCGATCGATGGCGAGCCGCAAGCGGGAATCGTAACAACACAGAAAACATCGGGAGATGCTTCATGAACATTGGAAAAATTCTGGCGGTGGTCCTGGTCCTGGCCGCATTTGCGGGCGGGATGATCATCGGCAAGGGAAGCCAGGAGGACGCGGCTCCGGTTGTTGTGGAATCCGCCGGCAGCGGGGCCACCTACAGCGGTGGTTTTACCGCCAAAGACAACGAGTTTACGCTCAGCGGCAACAGCAAGTCTGTTGCCGGGCCGCCGATGACCGATGTGGTTGTGGTGGTCAAGGACGGTGAATCGATTCAGCAGGCGGTGCAGAATGCCGAGCCCGGTACAACGATTCAGGTCATGCCAGGAACCTACAAGGAAACGGTTTTCATCGACAAAGACGGTATTCGCCTGATCGGCGTCATCAAGGGCAGCGAGCGCCCGGTGCTGGATGGTGAAGGCGAATTGAACGACGCGATTCTTTTCTCCGGTAACAATATCGTGGTCGAGAACTTCAAGATCACCCGCTATAAAGGCAACGGCATCATGAGCCAGGCCGGTAACAACTGGGAGATCCGCAATAACTATATCGTCGATACCGGCGTTTATGGCATCTTTCCGCAACTCGGACAGAATGGTGTGGTTGAGCACAACGTCGTGTCCGGCATAGAAGATGCGGCAATCTATGTCGGTATGAGCGACAACGTGCACGTCGCCTACAATGACGTCTACGACAGCGTGGCGGGTATTGAGATCGAGAACAGTCGCCACGCCGTCGTCGAGTCGAACCGCACGTACAACAATACCGGCGGTATTCTCGCATTCATCACGCCCGGCCTGCCGATCAAAACCACCTACGACGTGATCATCCGCAACAACTTCGTCCTGTCCAACAACCATGTCAACTTCGGCGCGCCGGGTTCGACAGTTGCCGGTATCCCCGCGGGCACAGGCATACTGGTCATGGCCGCGGACGATGTGGTGATAGAAGGCAATATCATCAAGGACAATAAAAATGCGGGCATCCTGGTCACCGACCACAGCCACGCTGCCAACGTCACAATTGATCCGGAGTCAGAACCTAATTCAGACCGCGTCAAGATTCTCAATAATACGATGATCAATAACGGCTACGATGCGATTAACGAGATCAAGGCGCTCATGTTGACTGAACTGAAGACGGGCAATCCCGATATTGTCAGCGTTGGTCCCTCGACAGACAGCTGTATCATCAACCGACAGCAATACATCACTGTGGGCCTGGGAGGCTATGGCGACTGTGACTTCAGCAATACGGCCACTATTGGCAACTACCTGCTGCCACCCGTACCGCCGCGTGAAATAAAGCCGGGCGACAAGGGCAAGATTGCTTACCTGGGCATTTGCGCAGGTTGCCACACCTACACTGGCCGCATGATCGGACCGCCGGTGCAGATCATCCAGGCCCTGTATATGGATAATCCGCAGGGCATTGCGGATTACATTGCCAATCCCATCAAGAAGCGGGATGACTATCCTGAGATGCCGCCGCAAGACTACCTGGATGAAGAGACGCGGCTGGCGGTGGCCGAGTTCATGCTCGGGGTCAAAAAGTAAACGACGTTCTATCCCTCCTCGAACGCCGCCCCTGCTGGATGGGGCGGTTGTTCACGTCCACTGGCGCGGTGTTTGCCCCTCTGGCAGCGGCTGCTCCAGCTTTGGCATTTTAATTCACTCTGTGAATAGTAAAAATCGTCACTATAAATTTCAATTATATGCTCAGGATCACTACACTAGCGCCAACTTGACCTGAGGGGCGTCGAGCGGTGTGTGTCTACCCTCCGGGCAATTGAAGTTACCGCAACAGAAATCCAGAGGAATTACCATGTCCACATTTCAAGACGAAATTTCTGAGTTGGCCCGGCTGCGCGAAAAAAATGGCAGCGCCTGGGATCATATCAATCCCGAGTCTGCTGCGCGTATGCGACTGCAGAACCGTTTCCGCACCGGCCTGGATATTGCCAAATACACCGCGGCCATCATGCGCCAGGATATGGCCGAGTACGATGCCGACAGCAGCCAGTACACCCAGTCACTGGGATGTTGGCACGGTTTTATCGGCCAGCAGAAATTGATCGCTATCAAAAAGCACTTCAACGACACCAGCAAGCGCTACCTGTACCTGTCCGGGTGGATGATCGCAGCACTGCGCTCAGAGTTCGGCCCTCTGCCTGATCAATCCATGCATGAAAAGACAACTGTGCCCGGCCTGATCGAAGAGCTGTATACCTTTTTGCGCCAGGCGGATGCCCGCGAATTGGGTGGTCTGTTCCGCGCACTGGATGCCGCACGCGAGTCCGGCAATGAAGTGGAAGCGAAATCCGTGCAGAGCCAGATCGATAACTTCCAGACCCACGTAGTGCCGATTATCGCCGACATCGACGCCGGTTTTGGTAATGCCGAGGCAACCTACCTGCTGGCCAAGCAGATGATCGAAGCGGGTGCCTGCGCCATCCAGATCGAGAACCAGGTCTCCGACGAGAAGCAGTGCGGTCACCAGGACGGCAAGGTAACGGTTCCCCACGAAGACTTCCTCGCCAAGATCCGCGCGGTACGTTACGCGTTCCTGGAACTGGGTGTGGACGAGGGCGTAATCGTCGCCCGTACCGACTCCCTGGGTGCAGGCCTGACCAAGCAGATCGCTGTCACGCATACACCGGGTGACCTGGGTGACCAGTACAACAGCTTCCTCGATATGGAGGAGCTGGACGTTGCAGACATGAGCCATGGCGACGTAATCATCAAGTACCATGATCAACTGATGCGTCCGAAGCGCCTGCCGTCTAACCTGTACCAGTTCCGCAAGGGTACCGGAGAAGATCGCTGTGTGCTGGATTCCATTACCTCCCTGCAGCACGGTGCTGACCTGTTGTGGATCGAGACGGAAAAGCCGCACATCGGCCAGATCGCCGGCATGGTTAACCGTATCCGCGAGGTGATCCCCAATGCCAAGCTGGTCTACAACAACTCACCGTCCTTCAACTGGACGCTGAACTTCCGCCAGCAGGTTTTTGATGCATGGAGCGAGGCCGGTAAAGACGTCTCCGCTTACAATCGCGATGCGTTGATGAGCGTGGACTACGACGATTCGGAACTGGCTGCCGAAGCCGACGAGAGGATTCGCACCTTCCAGGCTGATTCCGCACGTGAAGCAGGTATCTTCCACCACCTGATTACACTGCCCACCTACCATACTGCCGCGTTGTCTACCGACAACCTGGCCAAGGAGTACTTCGGTGAGCAGGGCATGCTGGGTTACGTGAAAGGCGTTCAGCGTAAGGAAATCCGCGAGGGCATCGCCTGCGTCAAGCACCAGAACATGGCCGGCTCTGACCTCGGTGATGACCACAAGGAGTACTTCGCCGGTGAAGCAGCGCTCAAGGCTGGCGGCAAGGACAACACGATGAACCAGTTTGGCTAACCTATCCGTAGCAAGGCTATCCCAAAAAAGGGCGGGCTAATCCCCGCCCTTTTTTTGTCGAGATATTTGGAGATATTTGGGGTCAGAGTAAAAACTTCTTTAAACACTGGAAGTTGACTCCGCCAAGATTGCGACTAGTTTTTACTCTGACCCCAAATTTTACTCTGACCCCAAATTTTATGTGGTACCTTTTGCTGGAGTGGCCTGTACGCAACAGGTAGAGAGCGAGGAACGTTGGTATGCGTTGGGATGATATCGATAAACAGGTGTGTTCCGTTGCACGGGCGCTGTCTGTGGTGGGTGAGCGCTGGACCATGTTGATTCTCCGCGATGCGTTCCTGGGCACGCGGCGCTTCGACCAGTTCCAGAGCAATCTCGGCATTACCCGGCACCGGCTGGCAGAGCGCCTGGGTAAACTGGTGGAGCAGGGCGTGTTAGTGAAAGTGCCCTATCACGATCGCCCGCTGCGCTACGAATATCGCCTGACGCGTAAGGGCCTTGGGCTCTACCCGGTATTGATGAGCCTGTCCCGCTGGGGTGATGAGTGGATGGACGGCGGTAAGGGCGCCCCACTCGAATATGTGCACCAGGCCTGCGGTAAGAAAACCCGGCCGACGCTCACCTGTAGCGAATGCGGTGAACCCCTGCGGCCGGAAGGGGTCCGGCCGCAGCTGGGGCCTGCGCTATGCGATCATGATCATGCGCACGAGGCGACACCCTTAAAGGATATACCCGCGTTATTGCGAGGCGATGCCTAGCAGCTGCGGCAGAGTGGCCGCTATTTTGCGGCGGCCAGTGCCTGCTCAATATCCGCGAGAATATCGTCAATGTGCTCGATCCCTATCGACAGTCTAACCATATCCTCACTGACCCCCGCGGATGCCAGCTCTCTCGCATCGAGTTGACGGTGTGTGGTGCTTGCTGGGTGACACGCCAGTGACTTGGCATCGCCAATGTTCACCAGTCGCAAGATCAGCTGGAGCGCATCAATGAAACGCGTGCCCGCATCGATACCACCTTCAATACCGAAGCTCAGGATACCCGCTGCCTTGCCCTTGCAGTATTTCTTGCAGTTCTCCCGGAAGGGGCTGTCGTGCAGGCCGGCATAATTCACCCAACTGACCTGCGGATGTTTATTCAGGTACTTGGCCACTTTCTTCGCATTCTTGCAGTGTTGTTTCATCCGCAAACTGAGCGTCTCCAGCCCCTGCATGATCAGGAACGCGCTGTGCGGTGACAACGCGGCGCCGGTGTTGCGCAGCGGTACGACGCGACAGCGGCCGATATAGGCGGCAGGCCCCATCGCTTCGGTGTACACCACGCCATGGTAGGAAGGGTCCGGTGTGTTCATTATCGGGAAGCGTTTGCTGTGCGCGGCCCAATCAAATTTTCCAGAGTCGATAATGGCGCCGCCTATCGTGGTGCCGTGGCCGCCAATGTATTTGGTCAGCGAATGCACTGCGATGTCCGCGCCGTGGTCAAACACGCGACACAGGATGGGGGTGGCGACTGTGTTGTCGACAATCAGCGGCACGCCGGCTGCGTGGGCAATATCCGCCCAGCGCTGGATGTCCACGATGTTGCCGGCAGGATTGCCGATCGATTCACAAAACAGTGCCTTGGTATTCTCGTCGATCAATGATTCAACCTTGTCGAAATCATCGGCGGTGGCAAAGCGCGTTTCGATACCCTGCCGGGGAAAGGTGTGAGCGAACAGGTTGTAGGTGCCGCCGTAGAGTTGGGTGGTGCTGACAATATTACTGCCCACCTCGGCGATCGCCTCGATGGCATAACGAATAGCCGCCATGCCAGAGCCTACCGCCAGCGCGCCCACGCCCCCTTCGAGTTCGGTCAAACGCTGTTCGAGTACCGCGTTGGTGGGATTCATGATGCGGCTGTAGATATTGCCGGGGACTGCGAGGTTGAACAGATCGGCCCCGTGCTGGCTGTCGTTAAAGGTAAACGACGTTGTCTGGTAGATCGGCGTGGTGGCGGCATTGGTCGTGGGGTCACCCGCGAAGCCGGCATGCAGGGCAATGGTTTCTGGTTTCATGGTCGCGTCCTGTTCTGGCATTAGATTGGAACTGCAGCGCAGAGCTTAGCAAAGGCAGGGCGCGTGACAACCCCATAGCATACGGTAGCTCGAAATAAGACCAACCCTGCCGCGCGCCCCGCCACAGGGGCAGTGATTTGACAATCCGGGGTCAAGTCACTACAGTTTGCGACCGAGTCAGGTGCCTGGTGTGACGGCTGTTTCGAGCGTCGTAGCCAGGCTAAATGGGAAGTGTGGAACTGGTCATACAGCTACCACCGCTGCCCCCGCAACGGTAGTCAGTCGCGTGAACAACGTGCTGAGAGCCCGATACCAGCCTGGCATAAGCGGCAAAGAAGCGGAGGGCTTCTGCAAAGGTTGTCCAGCCAGATTATGCTGCGTTCCTTTTCGTTATCTCTCCTGACACTGCCACTCTCAGCCATAGCCGTGTTGACCCGCGGTTAAGTGCCCAGGAACGACGCTGCAGTGAAAGAGCCCATTCACACCAGAACCCTGATGGTTCAGGGAACTACATCCGATGCGGGGAAGAGTGTCCTCGTGGCCGGATTGTGTCGCGTGCTCGCACGGAAGAATTGCAGGGTAGTCCCGTTCAAGCCGCAGAATATGGCGCTCAACAGTGCAGTCACTTCCGATGGCGGTGAGATCGGGCGCGCACAGGCTTTACAGGCAGCTGCCTGCAATCTGCCGCCCCATACCGATATGAACCCGATATTGCTGAAGCCCTCCAGCGATACCGGCGCGCAGGTGATCATTCACGGCAAGGCAGTATCCGAACTCGATGCCAGGGCGTTTCACGATTACAAACGGGTGGCCATGGCGGCGGTATTGGAATCCCATGCCAGGTTGAGCCAGCAGTATGATTACATCGTTGTAGAGGGAGCGGGCAGTCCCGCAGAAATCAACCTGCGCGACAACGATATTGCCAACATGGGATTCGCCGAGGAAGTTGATTGCCCCGTGATTGTGGTAGCCGATATAGACCGTGGCGGCGTATTCGCTCACCTGGTCGGCACGCTGGAATTGCTGTCGGAATCTGAGCAGGCGCGTGTTGTCGGGTTTGTGATCAATAAATTTCGCGGTGATATCAGTCTGTTGGAGCCGGGTGTCAAATGGCTTGAGGCGTATACGAAGAAACCCGTGCTGGGCGTGCTGCCGTATTTGCACGGCCTGCACCTGGACGCGGAAGACGCCATCACCACGGAGCAGGTTGCCGCAGGAACTGAAACGGTATTGCGCGTGATCGTCCCGGTATTTTCACGCATCAGCAACCACACCGATTACGATGCGCTGCGACTCCACCCGCAGATCGATTTACAGTTTATCGGGCCGGGCCAGGTGCCACCCGCGGCCGACCTGATCATCCTGCCCGGCAGCAAGAATGTCCGGATGGACCTGCAATGGCTGCACGAGAACCAGTGGCCTGAAGTCATTTCACGCCACCTGCGTTACGGCGGCAAGTTGATCGGCATCTGTGGCGGGTTCCAGATGCTGGGGCAGGAGATCGATGACTCTGAGGGCATAGAGGGACCAGCCGGTTCGTCACAGGGCCTGGGCCTGTTCTCCATGTCCACGGTACTGCGACAGCAGAAACAGTTGCAACAGGTCACCGGTACGCTAACCCTGAATGCGGCAGACGTCGAGGGTTACGAAATCCACTGTGGCGTATCAACTGGAGCGGCGCTGGAACATTGCGCGGTCACACTGTCTGACGGACGGCGCGACGGCGCGTTATCCGGGGATGGGCAGATTATGGGGACGTACCTGCACGGATTGTTCGACCACCCGCAGGCGCGAGATGAACTCATTCGCTGGGCGGGACTCACCCCGTCCTTCGCGCCGAGCCTGTCTGATATCCGCGAGCAACAACTTGAGCGGCTGGCGGATATGCTGGAGCAGGAGCTCGATTGTCGCGCTTTGTTTCCGGGTGTGATGTGATGTCGAATGCTGCCGCAACCGATACAACCCTGATGCCCGGCGTGAGCCTGTCGCATTCGTCGGAGCTGGTTCGCGTCAGCTTTTCGCGGCCATACCTTGCGTTAAGCTCTGCAGTACTCAATGGCGGTTACTGCCATGCCAGTGACTTCCTGAACGTTCGGGTTGCCCGGCACGGCCCCGACAATGCTGAGGACCCTGCGGTTACCCTGCAGCGCCTGAGCGATGAACTGTCGTGCCCCGGGACGACCGTGGGCATGATGACGGCCGCTTCGCTGGATTCTCTGCGCGTAGTCAGCGGTAGTATTGATGGCGAGACGCTCGCTGTGCTCGTCACCACCGGAATGGAAAATGCGCGCAGCGCAGGCGATCAGGCAGAGTACCGCTCGCTCGATATGGTCCCGCCCGACCGGGGGACAATCAATCTGGCCATTATCACCAGTGCACAAATTGCTGAAGCGGCACTGGTCGAGATGGTGGCGATCGCCACAGAGGCAAAAGTTGCTGTGCTGCACGAACTGGCTGTGCGAAGCCCCGTGTCGGGCAGGCTGGCGACGGGAACCGGGACAGATGCGATCGCAGTTTTTTCCGGCCATGGTCCGGGTCGCGCGCGGTTCGCCGGGAAGCACACATTGCTGGGTGAGCAGTTGGGCAAACAGGTCATGGACGCTGTTCGCAGTTCGGTCGATTATAAAAAGGCGGCAGCCTCTTGAGACTCATGGCCCCCAACCGTTTGCTGCTGATACTGGGGTGTGCGCTGCTCCCCCTGGTATTGATCGCATTGATGATGGGCCCGGTGTTTATTTCCCCGGCCAGCCTGTTGCATGCGCTGCTGCAGGCATTGGGTGGCACAGGGGAGGGCCGGGTCACCTCCCAGGACGGCCTGATACTGTTTTCCATCCGCTTCCCCCGAGTGTTGCTGGCGGGACTGGTAGGTGTCTGCCTGGCAGTCTGTGGCACGGCCATGCAGGGGCTCTTCCGCAATCCGTTGGCCGACCCCTCCCTGATCGGTGTGTCCAGCGGCGCATCCGCTGGTGCCAGCCTGATGATTGTGCTCGGCGGTGGGGCGCTGTTGGAAGGGGGCCAGTTCGCGGGTTTGTCCGTGGTGGCGCTCGGCGCTTTTGCCGGTGGGTTTCTGGCGGTGATCCTGGTGTACCGGTTGGCTACGTCTTCAACAGGAACCTCCGTGGCCACCATGCTGTTGGCAGGTATCGCCATCAGCGCGCTCGCCGGCGCACTTAACAGCCTGCTCTCGTTTGTCGCGGATGACGAGATGTTGCGACGTATCAGCCTGTGGCAGATGGGAAGCCTGGATGCCGCTAACTGGCCCAGAGTGTGGATCGCCGCCGCGGCGGTGGCCGTGGTGATGCTGTTACTGCCGCGAGAAGGCGCAGCGTTGAATGCCTTCCTGTTGGGTGAGTCCGAGGCCCGCCACCTGGGCATCGCAGTGGATGCCGTCAAGCGCCGGCTGATCCTGATGACGGCCATGGCCATCGGTATTTCCGTGGCGGTGGCGGGCACGATTTCGTTTGTGGGGCTGATCGTGCCGCATATTATTCGATTGCTGATAGGCCCCGATCACCGTTACCTGATCCCGGCCTCCGCGCTGGCCGGTGCGATGCTGCTGATTGTGGCGGACGCCTTTGCGCGCGTGGTAGTCGCGCCAGCGGAATTGCCTGCCGGTATTCTGACGGCACTGCTGGGCACGCCGTTCTTCCTCTCATTGCTGGCGCAGAAACGCCGGGTAGGGGAGGGCTGAATGTCGCTGTCCGCACACAACCTGTCGCTGAGCCTGTCGGGTACACCGCTACTGAATGCGATTGACCTCGACGTGCTGCCGGGCAAGATTTCCACTGTGCTGGGGCCCAATGGCGCCGGTAAAACAAGCCTGTTGCGTGTGCTGGTGGGTGAACTGGCCCCGGATACCGGCAGCGTCACGCTAAACGGCCGCGCGCTCCAGGAGTGCCCAGCCATTCAGCGGGCGAGAACGCTGGCCGTACTGCCACAGCACTCTCTGTTGAATTTTCCATTCACTGCGGCAGAGGTGGTGATGCTGGGTCGTACGCCACACGCGACAGGCATCGCCCACGACAGGGAAGTGGTTGCCCAGGCATTGCAGGCGGTCGACGGCGATTACCTGGCGAATCGTATTTACACACAGCTTTCCGGCGGTGAAAAACAGCGCGTCCACCTGGCGCGAGTGCTCGCACAAATCTGGGAATCCTCGCCCGACGGCGAGCGTTACCTGGTGTTGGATGAACCGACATCGTCGTTTGATCTGGCGCACCAGCACCTCACGCTGGAAGTGGTGCGCAGCCTCGCTGACAAAGGTGTCGGTGTGCTGATGGTGATTCACGACCTCAACCTGGCGGCGCGCTGCTCCGACCAGATGTTCCTGATGCAGTGTGGGAACATGGTGATCTCGGGTACTCCGCAGGAAGTGCTGCAGCGCGAGACGATTTCCCGTGTTTTTCAGGTGGATGCGAGTATCGGGGTGCATCCGCTGAGCGGCACACCACTGGTCATTACGTGAGGATGAGCGGGCCATGACACAGTTTTGTGAGTTGATACTCGGCGGCGCACGCTCTGGCAAAAGTTCGCTGGCAGAACAGCGCGCGGTCAATAGCGGACTCGAGTTGATGTATGTCGCGACGGCAACAGCCGGTGACGATGAAATGAGTGCACGTATCGCGCATCACCAGCAGCGAAGAGGAGCACATTGGACACTGGTAGAAGAGCCGGTCGCACTGGCGGATGCACTGCGGCGACACCAGGATCAGTCGCGTTGTATCGTCGTGGATTGCCTGACGTTGTGGCTTAGCAACTGCCTGCAGCAGCAGTGCTGGGAGCGGGAGAAAGCGCAGCTGTTGGAGGTGTTACCCGGTCTGTCCGGCCATATTGTACTGGTGAGCAATGAAACGGGATTGGGCGTTGTGCCGATGGGTGAACTGTCGCGCCAGTTTGTCGATGAAGCGGGGTTTTTACATCAGCAACTGGCGGCGCTGTGCCAGCAGGTGACGCTGACTGTGGCGGGTTTGCCGCTGGCGCTGAAATCGCCTGGGGAGGTGTAGATTGAACTGGTGGGTGGATACTGTCGCGGCACCGAGCATGCTGGCTATGGACGCTGCGCGAGAACGGCAGCAACAATTGACCAAGCCCCCGGGCTCCCTCGGTGAACTGGAGGCGCTCGCCGTGCAGTTCGCCGGGTGGCAGGGTCGCAGCGATCCGCGAATAGACAGCGTGCACATTCGCATCTTTGCCGGTGATCATGGCGTGGTTGCCGAAGGTGTGTCCGCATTTCCCCAGGCGGTCACCGTCCAGATGATCCAGAACTTTGCCGCCGGCGGTGCTGCCATTGCCGTGCTGGCGCGACACTGCGGCGCTGATTTTTCGGTCGTCAACCTGGGAACAGCAACCCCGGGGCCCGAGATGGCACAGGTAGTCAATGTACAACTGGCGCCTGGAACAGAGAACTTTTGTCGCGCGCCCGCCATGAGTGAGGCACTGTTGCGTTCTGCGCTCGATTGCGGCGCAAAATACACGCCCACCTCGAGCGATCTGTTTATCGGTGGAGAGATGGGGATTGGCAATACCAGCGCAGCAGCAGCACTGACCAGCGCGCTGCTGGACCTGCCTGTAGACGCCACTGTGGGCAGGGGCACCGGCGTCGATGACCACGGGTTGTCCCTGAAGCGGGATGCGGTGCAGCGTGCGCTCGATTTACACCTGCCCCTCATTGGTAGTGCTTTCGATACATTGCGCCGTCTTGGCGGTTTGGAAATCGCAGCGCTGACCGGCGCATATATCGCGAGTGCACAGCGCGGTATTCCAATGCTGGTCGATGGTTACATCTGTACGGCAGCGGCACTGCTGGCCTGTCGCCTTAATCCGGGTGTGCGGGCGTGGATGCTGTTTGCGCATGCGTCCGCCGAGCCGGGGCATCAGTACTTGCTGCGTGCACTGGATGCAACGCCCCTGCTGGATTTTGGCATGCGCCTGGGAGAGGGCAGCGGCGCGGCCGTCGCAGTGCCGTTGTTGCAATCCGCCTGTCGCCTGCACAATGAAATGGCGACTTTCGCCGAGGCCGGTGTCAGCACCGGTGAGCCACACTGATGGCATCGCAGCCCGAAGTTGTCACCACGGTAGACCTGTTGCGACACGGCGCCTGCGAGGGTGGCGAGATATACCGCGGCACCACGGATGTGGCACTCAGTGGCGAGGGCTGGCAGCAGATGGAGCAGGCGACGTTGCGCGCAGCCGGCTGGCAGGGTGTGGTGACGTCTCCGCTCGCGCGCTGCCGGGTGTTTGCAGAACACTGCGCGACGCGGCTGGATATCCCTTTACAGGTGGTTCCGGGGTTGCAGGAGATGGACTTCGGGGAGTGGGAGGGCAGGCTGTTGAAGGAGGTCTGGCGCAGCGATGCACAAACCGTGAGCCGCTTCTATGAGAATCCGGAAGCGGTAACGCCACCCGGCGGAGAACCGACAACGGTTGCCCAGAAGAGAATGGTCGAGGCCTGGCACACGCTGATGCAACAGTGTGCTGGCCAGCATCTCCTGCTGGTGTGCCACGGCGGCGTGATCCGGCTGCTGTTGAGCCATCTGCTGAATATGCCGCTGTCTGCGATTGCGCGGCTGCACGTGCCTTACGCATCCATTTCCCGTGTACAGGTCTATCGCCGCGACGAACGTGATTTCCCTGTGTTGATGTCGCTCAATACCGGCGGAGAGCAGCCGTGAAGGATTTTCTTGTCAGGCAAACGCATGCGTTTTGGGTGGCGCTTCAGTTCCTAACCACGCTGCCCACTCCAGGGCAAGGGTATAGCGACGCTCGTGTGCAGGGGTTGTCCCTGCTCTGGTACCCGGTCGTCGGGCTGTTGATCGGCATGGTGTTGACGCTCGTGTGCAGTGCGTTGCCCGTGCCGTTTTATCTGCAGGCCGTTATCACCGTAGTGGCGTGGGTGTTGCTCACCGGTGGCCTGCACCTTGATGGCGTGGCCGATTGCGCCGATGCCTGGGTCGGCGGCCTGGGCGACCGCGATAGGACTATGCGCCTGCTCAAGGATCCGCTGTGTGGCAGCATGGGCGTGACGGCATTGATCCTGGTGCTGGCGCTGAAGACGGCGGCGCTCGCCGCGATCATCGAGGCCGAACAGCTGGTCTGGCTGTGGTGTGTCCCGCTGTTTGCGAGACTCTCCCTGCTGCTGTTATTCCTGACGACACCCTATGTCCGGGAGCAGGGGCTGGGGGCCGTTCTCGCGCAATATTTCTCTCGCACCTGGGCAAAGTGCATCATGGTGGGCACAGCCATTGCGTTCCTGGTTCTTGTGCCGTTCGACCTGTGGTGCGCCTTTGTGATAACGCTGCTGTCGATTTCACTGTTGCTGCGCTGGAGCGCGATGCGCCGTCTCGGCGGGTTTACCGGAGACGTTGCAGGCGCGCAGGTGGAACTGGTAGAGGTCGGCTTGTTGCTGGCCCTGGCCTGTCAAAGCGTGGCCTGACGCGGTGACCAGTGTAAGCCTGTTCGTCGCGCTGGTGGCCGACCGCCTGTTGGGCGAGGTGTCTCGTTATCACCCGCTGGTAGGGTTTGGGCACATGGCGAACCGTGTGGAAGCTCACCTGCGGCAGGTAATGCGCGCACACGGGGACGATCCAGGCATCGTATCCGATGTGTCAGTGAGCAGGCAGCGCTGGCTGGGTACCCTCGCCTGGTCGGTGCTGGTGATACTCCCTTCGATTGTTTTGTGGGTGCTGCTGGCGATCCCCGGTGATAGCGCAGCCACGATGTTGAGTATTGTTGTCCTGTATTTTTGCATCGGCTGGCGCAGCCTGGTTGAGCACGCAGAGGCCGTGGCCATGCCGCTGGCCAGCGGAGACCTTGCAAGCGCACGGCTAATGCTGGGCCGAATTGTGAGCCGTGACACCGCTGATCTCGATGCGCAATCTGTCGCGAGAGGCTCCGTGGAGTCGGTATTGGAGAACGGCAGCGACGCCGTGCTTGCGCCGATGTTCTGGTTCGTGGTGGCGGGCGCGCCCGGCGTGTTGTGCTATCGGCTGAGCAATACCCTCGATGCGATGTGGGGTTACCGCAATGTGCGGTTTTTGCATTTCGGGCGCACTGCCGCGCGTATGGACGATGTACTCAACTGGGTGCCGGCGAGATGTTGTGCGTTAAGTTATGCCGCAGTGGGCCAGTGGCGTGTGGCGCTGCACTGCTGGCGCACGCAGGCCCCTCTGTGCGACAGCCCCAACGCCGGTCCGGTGATGTCTTCGGGTGCGGGGTCGCTGGGGATTGTGCTGGGTGGTGCGGCCCGCTACGAGCATGTGGAGCACTGGCGGCCACTGCTCGGGCAGGGCCGGCAGGTGGAACCCGCAGATATCGGGCGCGCGCTGGCCCTGTTGCGGCGCGCGATCATTCTCTGGCTGTCGGTAGTGCTGCTGTGCGAGATGCTGGCGTGACGCTGGATCACGGCGGCAATATCCCTGCGGCGGCGCAGCGTTTCAATATACCCGTGGAGCGCTGGATCGATCTGTCCACGGGCATCAGCCCCTGGAGTTGGCCGGTACCGCCTGTCCCGCAGAGTGTATGGCAAACACTGCCGTACTCAGACGATCAACTCGAGCGGGCTGCTGCAGGCTATTACGGTTGTAATCGCGACGCCATTCTCGCGGTGCCGGGCTCTCAGTATGCGCTGCAACACACACCGGCGTTGTTGCGCAAGGGCAGGGTCGCAATACCGCAGCGCGGGTATACCGAGCATCGCCTGGCATGGCAGCGGGCCGGGCATCAGGTTGTAGAGTATGCCGATGCTGCAGTGCTGCAGGAACTTGTGTCGGGCGGATGTGTGGATCACGCGCTGGTCATCAATCCCAACAACCCGACGGCCGAACTGCTGTCTGCGCTCCATTTACTGGATATGCATCAACGCCTGCGCGCGAGCGGAGGATGGCTGGTGGTGGACGAGGCGTTTGCCGATGTTTGCCCCGCTGTCAGCCTGGCGTCGCATTGTCCTGAGCCAGGGTTGATTGTGTACCGCTCGGTGGGCAAGTTCTTTGGCCTCGCCGGGATCAGGCTGGGCTTCCTGCTGGCCCCGACCAGTCTTTGCAGCCAAATGCAGTCGGCGATGCCGCCCTGGAGTCTCTCGCATCCCGCACGCTGGATTGGCGCGGCGGCGTTGCAGGACACCGCATGGCAGGCAATCCAGCGACTGCAGTTGCAGCGCGCCGCGCAACAGTGGCTGCAGACACTGCAGGAATCAGTGCCAGGTTTGCAGTTTTCAGCTACAGACCTGTTTGCCAGCGGTTCGGGCGATGCGGCCTACTGCGAGGCGTTGTTTCAAGCACTGGGCCGGCGCGGGGTATTGGCGCGCATATTTGAGGCCATAGAAGGGTATAGTGTGTTGCGTTTCGGGCTGCCACCACCAGGCAGCGTTGAGCATCTTACGCAATTGATACGAGAAGCCGTGGAGGAATGTGAATGCGAATTACCCTGATCGCGCTGCTGTGGGTAGGCGTTGTATTCGGCGCAGGCGCGGAGATACAGGTAGATGACTCTCTCGGCCGTAAACTGGTGCTGGAGAAACCCGCGACCCGCGTGATCAGTCTTGCCCCCCATATGACCGAGGTGGCATTCGCAGCCGGTGCGGGCGCGCAGTTAATTGGTGCGGTCTCGTATAGCGACTACCCTGAGGCGGCCAAGGCGATCCCCCGTGTCGGCTCCTATGACAATGTCAGTTACGAGACACTGGTGGCACTCAATCCCGATCTCGTGCTCGCCTGGCGCAGCGGTAATGGCGATGAAGTGATCAAGCGGCTGGAATCCCTTGGTTTGACCGTGTATGTCGATGAGTCCAAAACCCTGGAGGATGTCGCTCGCTCCGTGCGCGCAGTGGGCAAGCTCACGGGCAATGAGGCTGTGGCAGAAGCCGAGGCCCGGGCTTTCCTGCAGAAGCTGTCGCAGCTGCGGGAGACCTACAGCACCCGGCAGGAAGTTGGTGTCTACTACCAGATATGGGACGAACCGCTGTTGACTCTGAATGGCGACCACCTGATTTCCGATGTTGTCAGGCTCTGCGGTGGACGCAATGTCTTCGCCGATTCCCCGGTCCTGGTGTCCCGCATCAGCGTGGAATCCGTGATCAGGGTCGATCCACAGGTGATTATTGCCAGCGGCATGGATAAAGCGCGGCCGGAATGGCTGGACAAGTGGCGCGAGTGGACGTCGATGACAGCGGTGAAGAACAATCAGCTGTATTTTGTACCGCCGGATGTGCTGCAACGCCATACGCCCAGGATTATTGAGGGTGCCAGTTTGATGTGTGAGAAACTGCAGTTAGCTCGTGAGCACTATGAAGCACGAGAGAAGTCATCCAGCCAAAGCGAGTAATCGATGCAAGGTTTTTACGAAACACTGTTCGGCAGGCGCGATGTACGCGGTGAGTTTAAGCCTGCGCCAATACCGGAAGACATTCTGGCGCGGCTGATTATCGCCGCGCATCACGCGCCATCGGTAGGGCTCTCGCAGCCGTGGAACTTTATCGTGATCCAGAGGCCGCAGGTGAAGGTGGCGATCCACGAGGCTTTTTGCGAGGCGAATGATGAAGCCGCCGCGCTGTTTGAAGGCGAGCGGCAGGACAGGTATCGACAGCTGAAATTGCAGGGCATTCTGGACGCACCGGTGAACCTGTGCATTACCTGCGACCGACAGCGCGGCGGGGATGTTGTGCTCGGACGTACGCACCAGCCGCAGATGGATATTTACAGCACGGTATGCGCCGTGCAGAACCTGTGGCTGGCAGCGCGGGCAGAAGATATCGGCGTGGGCTGGGTATCCATCATCTCGCCGGAAAAGTTGGGCGCTATCCTGGGCCTGCCCGATCACGTTGTGCCGATTGCCTATCTTTGCCTCGGGTATGTGGAGTATTTCCGGCAACGGCCGGAGCTGGAAGAGAAGGGCTGGGAGAACCGCCGGCCCGCAGATGAACTGGTGTTCACTGACCAGTGGGGAGAGCGTGGGAACGATCACCCTGTCTACAACGGCCTTCAGTCACAGAGGTATTGGCCGCAGCAATTTCTTCAGGAAAATGGACCCGCTGATAAATCAGAGGGTGAACTGTAAAAACCCGGGTTTATGGAACAGGCCAAAATGGATGCCGTGCGTTTCCGCGGAAACGTTTTGTGGTTTCAAACAGTGCCCTTTGATTGTAACGGTGCCGGAACAGTCTAGCGCAACGAAATGTAGCAAGCGTCCGGCGCCGACTTTAAACCCTACGCCAATTCATGACCGCAAAATCTTTTCCATTGATTTGCCCTTGGCAAGCTCATCAATCAACTTATCGAGGTATCGAATCTTGCGCATCAGGGGGTCTTCGACCTCTTCAACACGAACTCCACATACAACTCCCTTGATGAGAGATACGTTGGGATTAATTGTCGGTGCCTCGGCAAAGAATGTGGCTAAGTCATTCTCACCGCCAACCTGCTTTGCCAGGCCATCAGAGTTATAACCTGTGAGCCAACAAATAATTTGGATGACTTCCTCTTCTGTTCTGTTCTTCCTCTGAGCCTTTTGAACATAGAGAGAATAGATCTTGGAGAATGCCATGGAGAAGACTTTGTGATCAGACATTTACTCATCTCCTGAGTGTGTTAACGCCCGTAGCGGCTGGTTGGGCGTCCGGCCCCCGAAAGGGCGCACTGCCTGCCGTTATTAAGTGGCATGCGGAACCACCGTTGCTTGATGGTGAAGTAGCCGCCAATTGCCTTCGCTCTGGACCCAGATTGAACTGCGTAAAGCCACCTGACCCTCGGTCTGGGATCTATACTTTACGAGGGTAATGCCCTTGGCAATGTCACGGAAGCTGAAATCAGTGAGTGAATAATTGACGCTTGAACCGAGGCTTGCCAGAACATCAGATTTTCGGAAAACCTTGCCAGAGCTGCCATACTCTTCAAAATTATCTGCTAATAGTTCAGCTATCCTTGATCGATTCTTCCTTGAATCTGGAGATACCAATTCTCTCTCTTGTGATTCTAGAACCTTGTGATGACTCTGATCCATCTCTTAACGCCGTCCCAGCCACGAAGTGGCGACCAACACCACCTTGTTATGAGTTTGTATTTTTCTCTATGCGTTTTCGCTCAGTCGCAAGTTGAATTGCTTTAAACATGCACCATAATACGACTGGAGCGGCAACTAAAAGCATGCCATTTACTATCGAGTCGTTTTTGAGAAACTCAAATATTGGTTCACCGCCCTTGCCGAACTTTGCGTGCAGCCCTAACCCAATCATGATCGTAGGTACGGCATCGATAAAGCCAAGCTTGGTAAATTCCTTTTCTATCTCTTTTATTCTTTGCTCGCTACTCACTTGTATATCCTAAGTTTTATGTTGATGAAACTCATAACGCTGCCGGCACAGGCGAGCAGAACGCAGTGTAGCGAGTGCAGGCGCAGCGTGGTTTCTGGCGCGCCTCGTTATGCATTATTTCACCTGCTATCCAGGCAGATCTCGAACAAACTCCGCGATCTTTACTTCAATATTGTTCTTAACTTCTTTCTCATATTGAGACAATTCATACGGAGAGAGATCTTCCGAATTATTTGGCTGCGGTTCAACTAACTCATTGAACATCCCAATATACTTCCAAGTAGAGTAATGTATTTTCGGCCTTATAGTAATGGAGGTCAGTCCCAAGCTTGAACGATACACAACACCCTCCACATAGGGTTGTCCGCTGGCTATTCCATGGTCACCTTGCCTTCCTAGCGAAGGCTTGATTCTCTCCAGATTTACATTGTGAAATATTTTGTTTGATTGAACCAGAATTAGGGCGTCCAAATCCGTGTGACCAATAGATTTCAGTTGAGTCATAAGTTCTACACTCGAGATGACGAAAGAGTCACCCTCCTGATAGAAAAGATTCTCGCTGGCCAAAATGTTCTCGGCGTTTGGATGCTCTGATAGATCGATTAACTCATATCCGTACTGATTCTTTAAACTCTCAGATAGGCAATTAAATATGAACTGATTTAGATGCCAAGAAACATTTAAATCCTTCTCGAAATTGCCAAAGACGGTAGCTCCTTGATGCAAATGGACCGGGTGTTCTGAGACTTTTGAGATAAAGCCGATCTTAGCGCCTGGCGGCAGAACGTAGTCTGCAGGAGTTGTGCTGCTCAGTCCAATTGGAGATGCACATGCGGTAACCATAAGACAGGTAAAGATTACTAGTAGATAATTGATCATTGATGACCCGTAGTTGATGCGTAACGCTTCAAGCTGGGGCGCCGGTCACGGTGTCCCGCACCGAAGGTGCCTTGCAGCCTTGACTTGTATAGTGCAACCTGCCGGTTCTTGCCGCAGTTTCTGATAGCTTTGATGCACTCCCGATGCCCTTAAGCCAACCACTACGAGCGAGGATCAAACCCAAACGCTCCTGGTATTTCGGTGGGCTCTTCTGACAATGCAATGAAATCCCTAAATGCAGGGGAGAAAGCGGAGGCATTTAAATCCCACCAAGCGCTGGTTCCCGGCGCTCTAATAAAAGCTAGAGTACGATTTGACCAGCCTTGCCACACAGTCGCATCGACATTACCGGAGATGAACTTGTGATGTAGATTTTCCATGTTCCGGAAATAGCTCGACATAGCAAGGTTAAAGCGAAGCTCCTCAACCCTGTCGAGCGAACTATAATCCCTAGCTCCTCTATCCATAATGTCGCATATTTCTGCGTTTAGACTAAGGTCCCGGCTCCATTCAGACGCCAACGCTACCACCGATTGGTAACTGTCCGCTTTCGTGGCAATTGTATTTTGGCGTATTTGCAGGGCCAAATAGGCCAGAGTTACTATTACCCCAATTCCGCCAATAAAATCGCCTATATTCCCTAGGGACTCAAAATTCATCCTATTACTGTCCTTTGCCAACGCTCAAAGTCTTGTCTTGCACCATAACGCCGCCCACAAAGGCGCGCTTTAGCGCGTCCAGCCCGCAGGGCGGTTTGCTGGGCCTTGTTAACTGAATACATACTTAAAAACCTGCACGATGCCATAGATTACAGCTACAAAAATAACTGACTTAATAAGCCAGCTTGATATAAAGAATGCGGCATGACCTAGATCGCCACCTTTTATAGCTTTGCTAGCTTCAAAATATTGGGCTATTTCTTCGAGCTCAGTTTGTGCTCCTTCCGGCGCAACTAAGTCGTAAGTGGTGTTATCTCCGTATGGCTCCAAGATTTCAAATTTGAAGCCTTTATATAAGAACTCACAAAATATTTCGTCGTCGTAGCACTTTGGCCAATGAGTTATTTCTGCGCCTGCGAATTTTGATAACATTTTAGCCATGCCATTCCTTGATACTTTTTGGTTGTTCACCTGAAAGCATCTAAATTTTCCTTCGTCATTCAGTAGGCGTTCAATTTCCATTTTCAGTTAACAGTTAAAACAATAGACTGGTCAATATAACATCCCGGCCCAGTTTGCAAATACGGGTTGAATCGATTTCTTTTTCCGATCAACCTCCTGTTAGTTCCGCTGGCGCATATTATGTTGCATAAGGAGCCGCTATGTTGGACGGATACGGTGCCGCGCAGAGCATCTGCTATTGTTTCAATATCTGGCTCCAGGCGTTGAAGACCCTTATGAACGGGCATAGGCCAGGCTGTGCTAGAACGGCCCCTGCATATCCGGGTGATGGTAGCTCGATCGCAGTTCGCCCAATGAATTCCTGTTTGAGTCAATCAGCTCGCGAACGTACTGAAGGGCCGGGGAGTCTATTAAGCTCATCGATTCGAAGTACAGTTTGCCTGGGCCAATCGAGTAGATGGCAGCGATTTCCCGATCGACCTCCTGTCGTTGAGCCGGGGTCAGATCCGGTATAGATCCAATAGCTTCGCGGGCGTAACTCCAGTATGCCCTCATATAGCTCACCCAAATAATTTGATCCTCGGCTGTGAACTCCGCTGCTTCGTAAAACTGTGCCTCGGACTCGATAGCTGGAGTCCAGCAGCTCAACGCTTTACCCATCAGGCGAGACAGCTCTGGCGTCTGAACCACAGCGAGTTGTAGTGCGCGAAGCGTGGCATTACGGTTTTCGCGGACGGATGTGCGAATCTGGTCGCGGGCGTGTCTCACCTGAAGCGCCAGATAGAAAAGCGTGGATATGACCGAAATACTTCCCACAACTTCGGCAACGGCACCAACAGCGTCCCAGTTCATCGTGTGTATCCTTTTCTTGTCGTTATTTACTGTCAGCATAGCAGATGTTATGACTGTACATAGTTGCGGTCGAAGTCGCTGCTTTTACAGGTGGCCAGATATAGCCCTATGATGGCTCATTTAAGGGCATGACAGTTTCGACCTCGAAAGACTTCAATATTGTCCTGCGCCGGAAGCGAGAATGAGAATAACTGAGCGCAGCATCTTTCAAGATTCGCAAATAGTGTGATAGCTGCTGCAGCAGACCAAACCAAAGATATTCTTGTGCAGTATATTTTCGGCTATTGCCCGCCGTGCTTTAATTGCAGGCTACGGGCAGATTGCAGCCTTGGCGGTACCACGGTCAGTTCACAGGAGACGAACCCATGATGGATATATTTAAACTGGTGATCAGCACGACGGGTTACGCTATTGAGACGCTGGGCGTGATCATTATCGTCATCGGCATTTTGCGCTCCAGCCGTGGTACTTTGGCTGCCCTGTTCGGCAGTGAGCGGGATGCTGTTTTCGCCCAGTTCCGCCATGAATTTGCCCAGACCACCCTGGTAGGAATGGATTTCCTGGTGGCGGGGGACATCATTCGCACGGTCATTGTTTCTCACAGCCTGACGGACATATCGACCCTGGCGCTGCTGGTCGCGATACGCACCGTGCTTGTGTTTACCCTGCACCTTGAACTCGAGGGCCGGTGGCCCTGGCAGCAGCCGGTTAAAATGGATCAGGACACTGTGGATAGAGCATCCTAGCAATCGCACGACTGTCTTACTGGCTCCAGTGGGAATGATTTTCCCGTAGGGAACTCGTTCGGTTCTGCGGTGCCCG
>JAGRIK010000280.1 GCA_020443325.1 Halioglobus sp. | reverse complement strand
TACAGTGACACATCCACGGCTTCGGCGCAGGCATTGGCTGTAGCGCGCGCCTGCTCGATAGACTCTGCCAGTGCCAGCGCCACGCCCATGCGGCGTGAACCGGAAACTTCCGGCTTGCCGAACAGTCGCAACTGGGTATCGGCAGTGGCCAGCGCTGTTTCCAGGTTGCCAAATTGAACGTTTTTACTCTCACCGGTGACCAGGATCACGCTTGATGCGCTGGGACCATTCTGCCGGATTGCGGGAATGGGCAGATCGAGAATCGCGCGGGCATGCAGGGCGAACTCGGAGAGATCCTGCGACACCAGTGTCACGAGGCCGGTATCGTGGGGCCGAGGGGACACTTCACTGAATATTACATCGTCTCCCCGGATAAAGAACTCCACGCCGAACAGGCCTCTGCCGCCCAGCGCTGTGGTCACTTTTTCCGCCATTGCCTGCGCTGTTGACAACGCTGTAGCGGACATTGCCTGCGGCTGCCAGGATTCCCGGTAGTCGCCGGCCTCCTGGCGATGACCTATCGGTGCGCAGAACGATGTACCATCCCGGTGGCGCACGGTGAGCAGCGTAATTTCAAAATCGAAGTCGACGAAGCCCTCCACAATGACCTTGCCCTTGCCAGCGCGACCGCCCTCCTGTGCGTAGTTCCAGGCCCTGTCGATATCGCCCTCGTCTTTCAGGAGCGACTGCCCCTTGCCGGAGGAACTCATGATCGGTTTTATCACGCAGGGCAGGCCAATATCCTTTACCGCTTCCAGGTACTCCTCCCTGGTCTGCGCGAAGTGATAGGCGCTGGTTTGAAGCCCCAGTTCTTCCGCCGCGAGACGACGAATCCCCTCGCGATTCATGGTGAGTTGCGTGGCCTTAGCGGTGGGGATGACAGTGAACCCTTCTGTCTCCAGTTCCGCCAGGGTAGCGGTCGCAATGGCCTCGATTTCAGGGACAATCAAGTCGGGCTTCTCGGCTTCGATCACCGAGCGCAGCGCTGCGCCGTCCAGCATGTCGATGACATGGGAACGGTGGGCAACCTGCATCGCGGGTGCGTTGGCATAGCGATCGACAGCAATTACCTCGACGCCCAGGCGCTGCAGTTCAATGGCGACTTCCTTCCCCAGTTCACCGGCGCCGCAGAACAAAACTTTTGTGGCGCCGGGACTGAGGGGCGTGCCCAGCGTTACAGACATGGCTTTTTCCGCCGTTGTGCTACTGCATTGAGTCCACGCGAGAGGCGCCCGCAAAACAGGATTTTCCGCCGTTGTCGGGGCAAATTACCACGTAGCTGTTGCGTTTACCGCAGCCCGTGACGCCCACGGTGTACTCTGCGCGTTCATAGCCCCAGCGAAAGGATATCGGTTGCACGGTTTCGCTGGAGAGTAACTCGCCCTTCGCCGTCGGACAGTTCATCTCGAAGGCGCCGCGACGCTCTGCCATTTCGATCGCGGTGGGCTGCATCTGGTCGATAAACGGAGGGCCGGAGGCGCAGGCAGACAGCAGTACCGGGATGGCCGCGGCAATAACGGGTAGTGAACGTATTTTCAGCATGTTGTGATCCTCAACGTGTCATCAGTGAACAGGCCTGCAACAGCCCCTGAAGGCCTCAATCTTAGTAGAAGAACCAATCCGGCGCCAAGATTTTCTGCACTTCACGACGGTGCCAACATTCTGGACAGCGCTAGCGATTCCTGCTGCGGTAAAGAAGCAAAAATGGCAGCAGCACGATGAGGGAGAGTAATCCCAGCAGTATCTGCGGGCCGAAGCGATCCAGCGTTCCATTTGCAATACCCTGGAATGCCTGGTTGTAGTTTGCCGGCAACGGTAGCACGTTGTTGGCGACGGTATACTGATGGTAGTGGGCGAGCATCTTGTTAAAGCGCTCGGGCATGCGCTCTTTCAGGTCATTGGTCTCGCCGGGATCTTTCACGATATTGTAAAGATGCCACTCGTTGTCTCCCACAGGCGGTATATTCAGGACGATCTTGTAGTCGCCCTGAAACAGTGCCGAGTTGCCTCCCAGTTCGTAACCAATTGTGTCGGTGGCGGAGTAGATGCGATCGGCATCGCCGCGAACCAGCGGCAGCAGGCTGCGCCCCACGATGGATTCCACCGGGCGGCCGCCGAAACGCCCGGAGGGTGGACTGACGCCAGTCATGTCCAGGATGGTGGGTGTAATATCGGTGACGTAGGCAAACGCATTGGTCAATCGCGCGCCTTCCGGAATCGACTCGCCAGCGATTATCAGCGGCACCCGCATACCGCCTTCCCCGGCATAGAACTTGTAAAAGTCCAGCGGAGAGGCGGCGGCGCTCGCGAAACTGGGGCCAATGGTATTGAAACTCCCTTTCAGTCCCAGCGTATCGTAGTCATTGACATAACCCTGTTGCCACAGGGCGATTCGCATCGCCAGGCTGCGCGGGTCGTCTCCGCCTGAGGCCTCACTGCCATTGTCGGAGGTGAAGATGAAAACCGTATTATCGTATTGCCCAGTTTGCCTGAGGTAGTTTATGAGTCGTCCAATATGGTGATCCATCGCATCCACCATGCCGGCGTATACCGCCATGCGTTTGGCATGGTATCGCTGTTCGTCTGCGGTATAGGATTCCCAGTCGCCAGTAGTGGACATGTCCACCATCGCCGTGCCGGGCGGGATGATGCCCAGTTGTTGCGCGCGGGCCAGGCGCTGCTCTCGCAACTTCTCCCAGCCGGCCTTGTAGGTGTCCATGTATTTGTCGGTAAAGGATTGCGGTGCCTGCACTGGTATATGCACCGCCTGAAACGGTATGTACGCGAAGAAGGGCTGTCCATCGCCTGCATTGGACGCGATGAACTCAATGGTCTTGTCGACCAGGAAGCGGGAGGAATAAAAGTTCTTGGGCAGTTCGAATTCCTCGCCGTCGGCGAACCAGTTGGCTTTCTTATAGATGGCGAGGTAAGGCTTTTGCTCCCAGTTGTCGGCGCCGGTATCGGCCATCGTTACTGTGCGCTCAAAACCGCGGCGAAACGGTAGCAGATCGGGAGATTTACCCAGATGCCATTTTCCTGCCATGTAAGTGTGGTAACCCGCTGATTGCAGCAGGCTGGCCACCGTCGCAACGTTGTGGCCCAGCGTGCCGCGGTAGTTGGGGTATTGTGCCTGTTCGGGCGGGATGGTTTCCGGGATATTTGGGACCCCGTTGCGATGGCTGTCCACACCGGTCAGCAACATGCCCCGGGTCGGTGCGCAACTGGCCGCTGTGTGGTAATTGGTGAAACGAATACCGCGTTGCGCGAGCGCGGACAGTGCCGGCGTCTGGATCTCACTCCCGTACGGCGCGATATCGCTGAAGCCGAGGTCATCGGCAAGGATGAGCACGACGTTCGGACGAGCAGCGTGTACAACGGGACTCATCCCTGCACTTATGACTGCCAGTAACAGGGCAGCACCCCGTGCAACTGACCTGCGAGAAGGGAGGCGCATGGCTATTTGCCTTCCGCCAGTCTTGACGATGCCAGCAGCAGCACGGTGGCCAGTACCACCTCGACAGCAATCATGTCCGGCGTGAGCGCGGCACCGTGCAGCAACCAGGACAGTGCCCGAAACGCCGCAGCCAGTGCCAGCAGCAGCGCAGCTGCCTGAAACCAGCTGCGCTGTGCAGTGATCAGGCCAAGCAGCATCATGATGCCCATACCGAGAAAGAATGAACCGACATCACCGATCTGGGAGCTTAGCCCCACGCCCGCCATCAGCGTCATACCGAGCGCTTCGGCTGCAGCCGATGGATCGACTGCCCAGCGCAATCCCATCACCACGAAGAGTATTGCCGGTAAGGCGACCAGTATACGAAAAAGTGTTTTCATTGATTTACTCCTTATTGAGATGGAACGCAGTTGTCAGCCCGGCTACAGGACGATGCTAGTCGCCAGCAGAAGCATCAGGCCCATGCCAAGAATGTCAGTGAATGTTGTCAGGAAAATACTGCTGGCCATGGCGGGGTCTGCACCAAAGCGGCGCAGGGTTAGGGGTACCAGTATACCGAAAGCCCCGCTGCCCATGCAGGCACCGACCATCGCGATGAGGACAACGAGGGCCAGAAGCAAAGGCTGCTCAACGCCAGTCTGACCGGCATAGACCCACATCGCAGCAGCGGCGACCAGACCGACAAAAAACCCGTTCATCCCGCCCAGGATTATTTCCTTGCGCAATAGCCTGCCGACCGAATGCTCGCTCAGCTCACCCAGGGTCAGGCCGCGTAACGTAATGGCCAGGGCCTGACAGCCCGTGTTGCCACTCTGCCCCGCCAGCACCGGGAGGAATACCGCGAGGGCGACGATCTGTGCAATCGTGCTTTCAAAGATACCCACGACAAAAGCGGCACAAAACGCCGTGAGCAGATTTACCTGCAGCCAGGGGTGGCGCATGCGAAACGCCTCCAGGATAGGCGTATCCACACGCTCTTCACTGTCGACACCGACCATGCTGCCGGATTGCGCGCTGATCTCGGTAGCCACATATTCGAACAGACGCCAGCCATAGACCAGGCCGAGTAGCTTGCCGCTTTCATCTGTCACCGGGTACAGGCGATGGCGGCGTGTGAGCGCGGCATTCACGGCGTCCGGTATGGTGGTGTCGGGCGTGAATGTAAACGGTGCGGCGGTCATGATCTCCATCAGCGTCTGGCCGGGCCGGCCGAGCAGAAGATCGCGCATCGCCAACACGCCCAGCAGGTGGTCGCCGTCATCGACAATATAGATATAGGTGATGCCGGTAACGGGTTGGGCGTGCACGAGATAATCGAGTGCACCCGCGATCGTCGTCTCCGGGGGCAGTACGCCTATCGCGGGTACCATCAGTTCGCTTACCTCTCCCTTGACACCATGGGCCAGCTCAACGGACTCGGAGGCCTGCTGACTGGCGGCTCCGGACAGGTAGGAGGCAATCTGTAATGCTTTGTCAGTGGGTAGTCCAGCCAGTACATCGTGGATCGTTTCATGAGAATGCGCAGCCAGCAGCGACGCAGCCTCAATTGCATCAAGTTCACCGGCGGTATCCAGCAATGAGGCAATAGGCGTGTGTATCATTGGGAGAGTCCTCGGGGTACGGTAGGTACGCCGGATAGGATACGCAGTTCCCCGCCGAACACCAAGGCCTTGCCCGACACCTGCTTTGCGGACATCATGGTAGCCTTCACCAATTACAGGGAATGGGGTTGCAACACGGTAATGACAGACTTCTCCGCACCGTATCTTCCGCTGCTGGTTGTTACCATCGTCTGCGCAATCGGGCTGGCGCTGGGACATATCTTCCTGCTGGCACGGCGCAAGGATCTGGGCAGCGAAGCGCGTCTTCCCCGACAACTGATTCTGTTTGTCATGACAGTGCTGTCACTGGTGTTGATGCTTATCGTTGCGCCGTTACCCGACGCCACGCGCAACAATATCCTCACGTTAATGGGTATCGCACTCTCTGCGGTGATAGCGCTGGCCTCTACCTCTTTTGTTACCAATTTCATGGCAGCGGTGATGCTGCGTGTGACCCGACCTTTCGGTGTCGGTGATTTTATCCGGGTGGGTGAGTTGTTCGGCAAGGTTTCCGAGCGCGGCCTGTTCGATACGGAGATACAAACCGAGAGTCGTGAATTGATAGCCATTCCCAACGCGACATTCATTACGCAGTCAGTGAGCGTCGCTCGAAGTTCTGGCGTCATCATATCCACCACGCTCTCGCTTGGGTACGATATCAGCTGCGACGAGGTCGAACCGCTGATGCTGGCGGCGGCGCAAGGCGCCGGACTTTCCGACCCCTATGTCCATATCATCGCACTGGGAGACTTTTCAGTCAGCTATCGTGTCTGCGGCTTGCTAACGGATCTCGAAGGGATCATCACCGCCCGTTCCAGGCTGCACCACCAGTTGCTCTATAGCCTGCATGGTGCCGGATTCGAGATAGCCTCGCCGACAATCACGCGGCATATCACTCAATCTGAAGACTACAAGGTCATTCCCAAATCCAGCCATGTCGCGCCCGAGGACAACGGTGTCCAGGCCGAAGAAATCGTCTTTGACAAGGCCAACGAAATCGCCAGGATGGAGAGCCTGCGCGGAGAACTGCAAGCCAGAGTCCGGCAGTTGAAGGAATCGAGCGGCGATGGACCTGAACTGGCTCCCATCCTCGAGCAGTTAAAGCGCCTGGAAGAAGAGTTGAAAGCCCTGCGCAAGCAGTCCTGAGATTGTCAGAAATCAGATTTATCCAATTGGTACTCAAACTAGACGCTAATAAGACACAGAGGCGGTAAATAGAATGTTCTATGGGTGGGACTGTGCGAGGCAGGACGCCGAGCCCAAGCCCCCATGGACGGGTTTACGGCGTGTCCCACCCATAGAACATTCTATTTATCGCCGTCTCGAGGGCTTATTGAGCACAATTCCGAGACAAGTTCGAAAGGGAGATATGCTTCTAAGAGCCAAGGATCTACATCTGCATATAAATCGCCCTGGAGAGCCGGTATAATGCCCTCCACTGCATGTATCCAAAGGGTGCGCTCCCATGCTCAGGAAAATGGTCTCACTCGGCTTCGATCTCGCTACACTGCCGGCCCGTATGACGTTCAAGGGTGCCCGTGCTGTCGTCGCGATGCCGGGCGATGTCGAGCATTTCATGCGCGAAATTCGTACGGTCTCAGATGAAGTTGCCCGGGAGGTTCAGTTAGTGCTCGACGCCGTCGACGCCGAGATGCGGCAGAAGTCAGCCCATCTGGATACGCGGCAGAAGCAGCAGGCCGCGGCAATCGCGCTGGGCGCTGCGGAGCAGCACCTGAGTATGGCGGCGATCAATGTCCTGCGCGCGTTGTGGCTGACAATGGACGCAAACCGTGAACTGGGCCGGGATGAGAATGCGGTGGTTATCGAGCAAGACCGTTAACATCGCCTATTCCCGTGGGTGCAGGTACAGCAGGTCATTGTCCTGATCGATCTCGAACCGGTAGTTCCGCAAGATGTTCATTCCCAGTAGTCCGTCAACCCCTCCGGTAGATTCGTAATCCAGAACTGCGATGTCGGGGACACTTAGTCGGGTATTGCCAAGTGTTAGTGAGTTCGCCTGGTAAACCTTACCCGGCGCAATACCATTGGCGGTGTTAAACAACCTGGAGCCGCGGTATCCAAATCCGGGGCCGTCGATATCGGTGAAGCGACTTTTTGCGAGGGTGGTCACGGAAGCGCCTGTATCGATCATCAGGAGCACCTGCTCCACATCGTTTATCAGTGCAGATACCAGGAAGTGATCTCCCTTGCGAATGAGCGGTATAGCCTGTGCCGGTCGATCATCCGCGGATGATTCAGGGGCACTCTTACTCCATTGCAGATTGAGCGCGGCTGTCCAGTCGGGATCGCTCCCGTTATCCGCCTCGCGCAGTGCCACCAGCAGATCCTGGCTGCGCTGGTGTTCGCCCACCAACTGGTAGAGTGTGGCCCTGCGCAGCTCCGAGTCACGGGTAGAAAGATCGATCGCCTGGAGGAACTCGAAAAAACCCAGCAGGGCGATCCAGTTACTTTGTTGCGACAGGTGGTCATCCGTGGTTGTTATTAAATGCGCGACGGCGGTGGCGACGCTATGCTGCAGCCCCGGCTCCAGTGCATACGTCCTGGCGATCTGTAGCGTCCTGGCAGCTTCCTCCGGTGAACTGCACAAACGCTGGTTCTCCGCCAGCAGCAGTAGCACCGGAATATCCTGGTAGTAGGTATCCAGCCACAGGTCTACCAGTTCAATAAATGCACCGTTGCTGCACTGCATGAGACCTGCTCTCAGGTAGGCCTCCAGCCGCGGTTTCCAGAGATTCTGGTAAGCGCCGTCAAAATCCAACGCGCTTTCGTAGTACCTGATTGCCTGCGCAAACCGCTGCTCCTGCAATAGCATCTCGAAATGCGCCGTATCGGGTGCCCCGTTTGCTTCTGGCGCGGGAGGCGCGAGGGCTTCGGTGTTCAGCGCTACAGGGGTAAGCTCTGCCTGCCTGGACGATATTTGCGGTGTTGCCGCCGTGGGGCGCGACGTTTGCGGTTGCCCTGGATCAAGCCCGGGAGTGGCGTCGCGCAGCCACCAGCCCAGGACCGTACCCGTAAGCAGCAGGCTCGCATACAGAAGGAGTCGCTTCATTCCTGCTTTTTGTCTGCGGCGTGAAGGGATTCGAAATAACTCCTCAGGGTGGTGGTGCCTCGCCTGGGTCCGACGCCATCCAGTTCTCCAGCCGTCACGATAAATTCGGCCAGATCCCCAAACTGGGTGGACAGCAGCCGGATGAATCTCACCAGGGTGCGAGCCAGCCACATGGGAATGACGCTAATCCTGGCCGGCTTCCCGACGACCTCGAACGCGAGCTCGGCCGCCTCCCGCTGGGTCATGATGTCGGGCCCTCCCACTTCGATCTCCAGTTCCTCGCCCTCCGCAGCGTCAACGCAGGCCTCGGCCAGATCGCGACCGTGAATGGGATTCATCCGATTGTTGCCCTGTCCTACCAGGTAGGAACGCCCTCTGCTGGCCATGTCATAGAGTACGCCCATGTCGGAAAAGTAGCCGCAGGGCCTGACGATGCGGTATTCCAGGCCGGATTCCCTCAGGTCCGAGACAACCCGTTCATGGGCCTGGGTAATTGCGAGGTGCATGATGTTTTCGGCGCCCTGCATCGAGACATACACAAATCGGGGGACGCCGGACGCCAGGCAGAGATCGATCAGGTTGCGGTTGCACTGGTAATCCACCTGCTCAAACGTCAGGCCATCCCGTTGTCGGGAAATGCCCACGCAAGAGAAGACGATGTCAATGCCCTCCATGATGCCTGTGAGAGTAGCGGGGTCGGCAACCTGCCCGATGAAAATGTCATCGATATCCTCGGTCGACAGCGCGGGGGCGGTGAATGGCCCGGGCTCAAAAAGCCTTCCCTTATCGCGTGATAGCACGCGCACCCAGTAACCGCGCGCTTTGAATGCCTTTACCGCATATTTCCCCAGGTAACCGGTGGCGCCTGCAATCAGTACTTTCTTCACATCAGTTCCCGTCATCGAGCTTTGAGTTAGAGGTCGCCATTAGATAGTCGCAAATAATCGCGTCTTATTCTAACCCAATGAAGCCAGCGTACTCAGGTTGCGCAGCATCGGTGCCGTTTTTCTTTCCCACTACAACCCGACGAAATGTTTTATACTCGCAGGATCTCACGGCCCAACACTTGCTTCGCGCGACAGGCCTGAATGCACAACCGATAGGCCTGGGCGGACATAATCCCGAATTGATGAAGAAGACCCCCTCAACAGACATACACGCTGGCCGGATAGCAGTCCTTTTGCCCTCTTTGGAGGGAGGCGGTGCAGAGCGCTCGATGCTGACCCTTATAGGGGGTTTCCTGGCCCGGGGGCGAACGGTTGATCTGGTGCTGTGCCAGGCTAAAGGCTCGTATCTCGGGGAGATTCCCGAGGGTGCAAACAGGGTGGAACTGAAACCGACCGGCGGGCTTTACACGCGATGGCATGCGGCGATGGTGAGCATGCGGGATTTTTTTGATTTGCTGCGCCCGGTATTGCTGGCGAGCAAAATTGCGCCGGAGACAGCACGATTACGTTCCCTGCAGCAATACATCGAGGATAGCCGCCCCGATGTCATTTTATCCGCGTTGCCTTACGCTAACCTGATAGCAATATGGGCGAAACGTAAATCGAAGCATACCCCGGCGGTTATTGTCAGCGAACGTATTGCGCTCGCGACCTATTGCGCAGCCCCCTCCAATTTCCGCAAATGGCGTTGGCGCTATCTTCCAGCGTTGGTACGACGAACGTACCCAGGTGCCGATAAGGTGGTGGCAGTTTCCAACTATGTCGCAGATGAGTTGACTGCGGTCGTGGGGTTGCAGAAGGGGCTAGTCACTACGATTTACAACCCGGTAGTAGACGATAGTCTGCGCGAGCGTGCGCGAGAGGAGCTTGAACACCCGTGGTTTAGACCCGGTGCCGCGCCGGTGGTTCTTGGTGTAGGCCGGCTGACGGAACAGAAGGATTTTGCCACCCTGATGCGGGCATTCTCCCGCGTGCGTGAGGACAGGGAGGCGCGATTAGTCATTCTCGGCGAGGGCGGCCTGCGCGCAGACCTCGAAAAGCTGGCGAACCAGCTGGGTATCAGTGCTGATGTTGATATGCCAGGGTTCGTCGCCAATCCGCTCAAGTACATGGCCCGGGCATCTGTGCTCGTATTGTCTTCGGAGTACGAAGGTTTGCCCGGTGTCCTTATCCAGGCCCTCGCCTGCGGTTGCCCCGTCGTCAGCACTGATTGCCCGGGTGGTTCTGCAGAGATTCTCGCTGACCAGAAATACGGCGCTCTGGTGGGCATAGGTGATGTTGATGCCATGGCGGAGGCTGTGCGGGCGGAACTGGATAACCCAAGGTCCAGAGACCTCCTGCTACAAAGGGCAGAGGACTTCACTGTTGAGCGCGCAGTCGATAAGTTTCTTGAGTTAATTGATTCTTCTGCAGCAACTGCTGCGGCTCGACAGTAAGAGACGCCAAGACCATGTGTGGAATTACCGGTTTTATACAGTACCAGGGCGGGTCGAGGGATGAACTCGCCCGGCGCTGTGAGCAGATGACGGATACGCTTGTTCACCGCGGGCCTGATGCGAGTGGCGTATGGGTGGACGCTTCTTACCCGCTGGCCCTGGGACATCGCCGCCTCTCGATTATCGATTTGTCAGAGGCCGGAGCCCAGCCCATGGAATCGGCTTCCGGTCGGTATGTGCTGTCTTTCAACGGAGAGATCTATAATTTCCCGAGGCTGCGCCAGGAGCCGGGGCTGTCGGGATACCCTTTCAGGGGGCATTCCGATACCGAAGTGATACTCGCCGCCGTGCAGTCCCTGGGTGTGGAAAAAGCGGTCGCCAAACTGGAGGGCATGTTTGCAATTGCACTGTGGGACAGGCAAGAGCGTTGTCTCTGGTTGGCGCGGGATCGGGTCGGCAAAAAGCCGTTGTATTACGGCTGGTGCGGTAAGAGTTTCCTGTTCGGTTCGGAACTGAAGGCGTTGCGCAAACACCCGGATTTTGAATCTGACCTGGATCGCGACGCGCTTGGACAGTATATGCAGTACGGCTGGGTATCCCAGCCCCGCTCTATCTATCGACAGGTGCGCAAGCTGCCCCCCGGAAGTTTATTAAAAGTCCCACAGGATTGTTCGCCATGGACGGCCCACCCGGTCGAGTACTGGTCCGCCAGGGAGGTGGCTGAGCAAGGGGAGAGAAATCGCTTTACGGGCAGTTATGAGGATGCGATCAACCGGCTTGACGTCATTCTTAATGACGCGGTCGATGACAGGATGGTCTCCGATGTGGAACTCGGGGCGCTGCTATCCGGCGGGATTGACTCGTCGATCATTGTCGCAATGATGCAGAAGCATGCCGATCACCCGGTGAAGACATTCAGTATCGGATTCTGGGAGGAGAAGTACAACGAGGCGGAGTATGCTGCAGCAGTCGCAAGGCATCTGAAAACCGAACACCATGAGATCTATGTGTCGCCTGACCAGGCACTGGATGTGGTTGAAAAGTTGCCGCATATGTATGACGAGCCGTTTGCGGACTCCTCGCAGATACCGACGTATCTGGTCAGTAAACTTGCTCGCGAGCAGGTGAAGGTCGTCCTGACCGGGGATGGTGGTGACGAGCAAATGGCGGGATACCGCCGCTACAAGAATTGCCTGGGGCACTGGCAGGATGTGCGGCGCGTACCGGCACCCGTCCGGAGATGGGTCGCGCCCGCGAGCCGTGTACTGGGTGCCGGTAGCTGGCGTTGGGCCAGGCGGTATGCCGCTCGCGGGCAGAACGTGCCTGGCTGGACTCGCAAACTGGCGAAAATCAGCCAGCGCGCCTGCAACTGGCAGGCCGCGTACCCGCAGCAGATCCTGGCCTATAAATTCAACAAATGCCTGGCCGTGGACCAGTTTGTCCCCGGGGCACGCAATCCCGTGACACCACTGTCTGATCCTTCCGGTTGGGCGGGGGTGAAGGACCCGCTGTTTGCCATGCTCCACT
>JAGRIK010000279.1 GCA_020443325.1 Halioglobus sp. | reverse complement strand
TTCACCGCCCTCGGCGACCAGCATCACCTCAGGTCCCAGTGCATTGGCCACCCATACCTGCTGGTTTTCATCCAGGCAAATTCCATCGGGCGCGATCCCGGGCAGTGATGCCCAGACACGCCGGTGTGTCAGCGTCTGGTCATCGGCAATAGTGAATGCCGTGAGGCGATTGGCCAGCGTTTCAGCCACAATAAGCGTCCTGCCATCGGGCGTGATGACGCTGCCATTGGGGAAATGCATATCCTGCGCGGCAAGGTGGACTGTGCCGTCAGCGTTGATGCGCACCAGGTTGGTCGATGGATGGTCATCGAGAACGTCCAGGCCACGCGCACTCAACTCGGCATCAAGATCAAAACCAAAGTTACCGACCCACGCAGTGCCCCGCGCATCCACCACCATATCGTTACAGCGGTGCGCTGTCAGGTGGCTGATATCGGCGTGCAACACCAGCCTGTCGCCATCGAGTCGTTTGACGGCACGCTCTTTCATGGCCACCAGCAGCAGGCGGCCATCGGGCAGCCAACCAAGCCCCGAGGGCTGGTCATCCAGTTCAAGTTCTGTGCGCAGGGCGCCCTGCTCATCCACCGATTTTACGGCGTGCGCATAAAAATCGCTGAACCATAAACGCCCCTGATGCCAGCGCGGGCCCTCACCGAAATACAGGCCTTCTACCAGAGTGGCTGTATCGCTCATGCGGTTTTTTTCTTAACGCGACGCCGGGGTTTGGCCGGCGGCTTGACCGGGAGTTGATCGAAGTGATCCGTGAGCAGGCAATCGTAGCGACGTGCATCGTACTCGGCCAGCGCTGCCGCCTCGTCAGCGGTAATCAAACCCTTGTCTGTCGCCTCCTTAAGTGCACCTTCGAGATCCTGCGCACTCAGCTCGCCCTTGCTGCGCGCGCGCGCGAACACCTGCCACGCGCTCTCCACCTCCAGCAATAGCTGGTAGGTAGTCTCCAGGCGCCCGACAGCGTCTTCGGGATCGCTGCTGAGATACACCATGTCTGCCAGTGCAGTGCGCACCGGATTTGGCTCCATAATCAGGTCGCCCAGATCGCGGACCTGATCATCGCCCGGCGCGTGAACAGAGCTGCCGGGAGGCAGGCAGGCCAGCTGCAACACTCGACCCAACCAGCGCACCGGAAAGTTACGGCAGAATGCTGCGAGCGCGTGCTGCGCGGACGCCAGCGACTGTCGCACCGCATAATCCGCATGCAGAGTAGCCGCAGCACCCGATGCCTGTGAATCGTGGTATTTCAGGATGCTGCAGGCAATAAACAACTCACTGTGCACATCGCCCAGGCGCGCCGACAGCAATTCGCGTCGCTTCAGGTCTCCGCCCAGCGTCCCGAGTGCCACATCCGCGCAGAACGCGAGCGCTGCGCTCAGCTGGTTGATACGCTGGTACCAGCGCTTGCTGAACTCGCCGGCCTCAGCTGGCACCGGACTGAAACGAGCGGCGGTGAAACCGTACAGGAGAAGCCTCGAGAAATTGCTGCCGACGTGGCCGAGGTGCTGGAGGAACAGCGGCTCAAACTCGTTGACCCCTGCCTGCTCGCGCTCGTGTTGCAGTGACTGCATCTCGTCGAATAAATAGGGATGGCAGCGCAGCGCACCCTGACCGAAGATCATCAGTGATCGCGTCAGGATATTGGCACCCTCAACGGTTATGGCTACCGGCAAAGCGTGGTACGCGGATGCCATAAAATTGCGCGGCCCAAGCTGGATCGCGCGCCCACTCACCACATCCATACCGTGGTTGACCAGGACCCGCATGCGCTCGGTAGCGTGGTACTTGGCCATTGCCGTGAGCACGGAGGGGGCGCCCTCATCCAGTCCGCACGTCACCAACTGGCGCATGGCCTCGAGCGTATATGCGCCCGCTGCAATATCCGCGGTGGCCTCCTGAACACCCTCGAAGTTACCGATTTCAATATTGAACTGGCGCCGGACACGCGCAAAGGCGCCCACGGTGAGGTAGCACATCTCACCACTGGCCGTCGCCAGAGCCGGGAGCGAGACCCCGCGTCCGGCCGCAAGGCATTCGATCAGCATACGCCAGCCCTTGCCCGCCATCTCAGCACCGCCGATGATCCAGTCAACGGGGATAAAAACGTTTTCGCCCTTGATCGGGCCATTCATAAATGGCACACCGGGATTGTGGCGCTTGCCAATCTCGATCCCCGGATGGGTAGCCGGCAGCAGTGCACAGGTAATGCCGTAGTCCACCGTCTCCGGGTCGCCCAGCAACCCGTCCGGGTCGCGCAGTTGAAACGCCAGCCCGACCACGGTTGCCACAGGTGCCAGAGTGATCCAGCGCTTGCTGAAGGTGAGGTTGAGACCGAGCACCTCCTCGCCTTCGAACTCACCCATGCAGACAATGCCGGTATCCGGGATGGCGCCGGCGTCAGAGCCCGCCTCGGGCCCGGTCAGCCCAAAGCAGGGTAATTCGGTGCCATCGGCCAGGCCGGGCAACCAGCGCTTTTTCTGCTCCTCCGTCCCGTACTTGACCAGCAATTCTCCCGGCCCCAGAGAGTTTGGAACCATCGCGGTCACTGCCGCCGTGATGGAACGGCTGGCGATCTTGCTCATGACGCGGCTCTGGGCGTAGGGGCTGAATGCCCGGCCGCCAAATTCCTCGGGTATGATAAGCCCGAAGAAACCGTGCTCGCGCAGGTATTGCCACGTCTCCGGGGAAAGGTCCTGTCGTCGCTGTACTTCCCAGTCATCGATCAGGTGACACAGGGCCTCCACCTCTACATCGATAAAGGCCTGCTCGGCCTCGCTGAGCTGCGGCAATGCGATGCGATCGAATTTCCCCCAGTCAGGACTGCCACTGAACAGGTCTTTCTCCCACCAGGTTGTTCCGGCTTCCAGCGCTTCCTTTTCGGTACTGCTCATGGCGGGCAGCGAGCGGCGCAGCAACCGGTATACGGGTTCAGTCAGCACCTGCCGACGCAGGGCCTCGACGTTCAGGACCGCTGCTGCCAGTACTACGATTACCAGCAATATCCAGGCGTCATCGGTGATCACAGCGATTGCTGCGGTACCCGCGATCACAATCACGGATCCCGAGGACAGTGACGGCCGATAGTAAAAAACAACGGCAAGAAGAACAACGAACAACAATGTGGACAACAACATAGATTTCCCTCACACGGACAAGAGCAGCGTAATCACCGCTGTAATGCCATAACCATAGTAGACAACACTGGCTTCGTAAAATCGCGTTCACGCGGGGCTGACCTGCCGCCCGCTGCGCACAGCAACCAATATGCGCCCTGCGGCCTGGCGGCAGCAACCCCGCTCAGGATTGGGTTTCGCACAGCTCGACCCAGTGGTTGAGGATATC
>JAGRIK010000278.1 GCA_020443325.1 Halioglobus sp. | reverse complement strand
TCATCGCCATCAAGCTTTCTGTGGCCGGAAACTCACCGGCATTCGCCGGGTCTGCGGGAAGCAGCGTCAACACCATCGGTACGCGATTGGAGGGCACTACCATAATGTGGCTTTGCGGATCATAGGCACCACCGCCCCAGTTGGGACCACCACCGGCGGAGGGCATAAATATCGTGCCCTTCTCGCTGACGGGCGTGTAGATAGGCCCATAGTTGTACTGGGCAACCATGTCCTCGCACATCCCCTCGTCGATGAAGGTAAAGCCCCAGGCATCATCAGGTGAGAAGCTCTGGGGAGACAACGTCGGCATCCCCTCCGGGAAGGGCTGCGTCGGTGAGAGCGTCTCCCCGGCGACTTTCCCCTCCTGTGGCACGGGGCGTTCAACGATGGAAACCAGTGGCTCGCCGGTCGCGCGGTCGAAGACAAAGATCAGTCCCTGCTTGGTGTTCTGCACCAACGCTGGCACCAACTGACCCTCGTGCGGATAATCAATCAACATCGGTTGTGCGGGCACGTCGTAATCAAAAACATTGTGGTGCACGAACTGGAAATGCCAGACGACTTCCCCGGTAGAGCCACGTAACGCCACCACGGATGTCGAGTAATTGTTGTCGCCGGCGCGACCGCCACCAAAGAAATCACCGGAGGGGCTGGTCGTCGGCAGGTACACCAGATCCAGCGCGTCATCGACCGCCATCTCCGCCCATACATTGCCTCCACCAAAACCTTCAGCGGTTCCTTTTTCCCAGCTCTTTGCTGCGGGGTCGTCGGGATCGCGTGGCAGCGGGTCAAACTCCCACACCTGCGCGCCAGTGCGTGCATTGAAGGCGAGCACCCGGCCGCTGGGCGCATCCACGCGCTGGTTATCGGCCACGGCCGAACCCACCACCACGACATCATTCACAACAGCCGGGCGAGAAGATATTAATAATTCCCCGGCAAAAATTTCTGGCTTGCTGGGCTCGATCTGCACCGCGCCCTGCTCGCCGAAGTCGCTACAGGGCTTGCCATTTTTTGCATCGATCGCCACCAGGCGATTATCAGTAGTACCGACAAAAATTCGTGTCCTGCAGCTGGTTTTCAAGGGTGCTTCGCGGTCAACCCAACTGGCTATGCCACGACATTTCTGCATGCCGACTTTCCTGCCCCTGGGGTCATAAGCCCAGCGCTCCTCGCCCGTTCGAGGATCCAGTGCGACAATGCGACGCGACGTGGTACAGATCACCAGATTCCCTTCGATGAGACTCGGTTGATCCTCGAAGGCAATCAGTGAACCGGTGGTATCTGCCGGCGGAACTTCTCCGGTGTGATACTCCCAGGCCAACTCCAGGTTCGCGACGTTGCCCCGGTTTATCTGTTGCAGCGGGGAATATTTCGCACCGAGTTGCAGATGCTGCGTTCCCGGCTCTGCCGCCTGGAGAAACGGCGTAACCGTCACCACCAGGAACAGCCCTACGGGGCCGCACGCCTCAGTAACGGAAGTCAGTATGGATCGGGCAGACACAGGAAAGGGCTTCATCGGCACTCCTCAGATCTGGCTTTCAGGAAGCATGATAACCAGCCCATCGAGTTCATCCGATACTGTGATCTGGCAGCTCAGGCGGCTGTTTGGCTGGGGATCCAGCACAAAATCCAGCATTTGCGCTTCTACATCATCGGGCTCGCCGACCTTCGCCAGCCAGGCCTCGTCCACGAAACAGTGGCAGGTGGCACAACTGCAGGCGCCACCACAGTCTGCAAGAATACCGCTGACCCCATTGTCGACGGCGGCATGCATCACGGTAGTACCCGACGCAACATGCACTTCACTCTCTACACCGGAATGGCTGATAAATTTAACTGACGGCATATCTGATTTTCCTATGAAAAAAAGTCTACGATACTATGAGAAAGCCTGTTGAATATCGATCGTTTCATCCGCCAATTTGGCGGCGTCTACAGACAACCCGGTGGTCAACGCCCGGCGTACCATCATAAACTCCTTGGGCCTGTTGATAGCGTCTACCGCCAGTAAACGGTCACCGCTGAAGTAGAATGCGGAAAAGCCCCTGCCGGTGTCGCTGGCTCCGCGCAACACCACGCTATCGAAACCTTGTGACAGCCCGGCAATCTGCAGTTTGAGATCGTACTGGTCCGACCAGAACCATGGCAGTGTGTGGTACGCCTCCAGTTTGCCACACAGTGTGTTTGCGGCCGTCTTGGCCTGGTCGGTTGCATTCTGGACAGATTCAAGGCGCAGCCTGATGTCATACAGGGGGTTGTAATGGTTGGTACAGTCCCCCGCTGCGACAATATTGGGGTCAGAGGTACGGGCGAACTCGTCCACCACGATGCCATTGTCCACTGCAAGCCCCGCGGCCTCTGCCAGTTCTGTGCAAGGCAGTACACCCACTCCGATAACCACCAGGTCGGCATCAAGGACAGTACCATCGGCCAGTTTGACACCCGCCACGCTGGAGCCCCCCTCCAGGGCTTCGACAGCGGCATCGGTGATAATGTGGACGCCCTCCTCGCGATGGATGCGGCTGTAAAACCCGGAAACCTCTGGCGCTGTCACACGCTGCAGTACACGCGGCAGCGCCTCCAGTACCGTTACGCTCATACCGAGCTTTCGCATCGAGGCAGCTGTCTCCAGCCCAATATAGCCTCCGCCGACAATGACCGCTGATTTTCCCGGCCCGGTGAAACTGCGTATTCGATCCACATCGCCGAGATCGCGCAAGTAGAAAACCCCGTCCAGATCATGACCCGGCAGCGCCAGTTTTCGAACCCTGGCGCCGGTGGCCAGAGCCAGTTTGCCATAGGGAATACTGCCCCCATCGTGGAGCACTATTTTCTTGTTCTCGCGATCCACTTCAGTCACGCGACTGCCAAGCACAAGGTCGATCCCCGACTTTTCGTAAAACGCCGCGGGACGAATCAGCAATTCATCACTGTGTTTTTCACCGGCCAGGTAAGCTTTCGAGAGCGGAGGCCTGTGATAGGGAGGTATCGCTTCATCGCCCACTATGGAAATCTTCCCCTGCCAGCCACCCTGGCGCAGGCTGGCACCCAACTGCGCCGCAGCGTGGCTGGCGCCGACAATCACGGCGTGCTCTGTACTCATAGTGACTCCTTTTGACCGAAATAGCGGCAACCAATAAACAACTATGTTGACTAACGATATCCTATCCGTCAAGGTATTATGGATTTGTCTCAGCGCAATCGCGCTCCACAACCGTGGGCAGGCTGCGGAGACGGCAATATCTCGGCCTGAATCGGATCGTTCTACCTATGCAATCGATGGATCATGAAGTGCTGGAACACGTTGCAACGTGGATAGACAGTGGATATTCCAGCTGGCTATGTACCATTGTGAGCACTATAGGTTCGTCTCCGCGCCCGGCGGGATCCATCGCGGCAGTGACAGATGAGGGGCACCAGATCGGTTCCGTCTCCGGCGGCTGTGTCGAGGAGGACTTGATCGAGCGGCTGCGCAGCGGTGCGTATTCGGGTGAGCGCCCGGAACTTATCGAATACGGCGTCAGTGCCGAGGAAAATGAACGACTCGGCCTGCCCTGCGGCGGCCGGATTACACTACTCCTGCAGCGCTTGGCGACAGGCGATAAACACTGGGTAGACGGCGCGCTGGCCGCGCTGAAACAACGGCGCTGTATCGAGCGAAAACTGCACCTGAACACCGGAGAAACAACGCTGAAGCCAGTGGAGCACCACTCCGCGATCAGTATCGACGGGGCGCACATGCGCCAGTGCTTCGGACCCCGCATGCGAATGCTGCTGGTCGGCGCCGGCCAACTGTCGCGCAGTGTGGCGGAGCTGGCCCTGGCAATGGATTATGAGGTGATGGTCACCGATCCCAGGCAAGAACTGCTTGATCAATGGGAGGGCCCGGCACTGGCGCTTCGAGGCGGAATGCCAGACGATGTGGTCAGGGAGTTCGCCAGCGACAAGCATTCTGTCATTATTACCCTCACACACGATCCACGCATAGATGACATGGCACTGATGGAGGCACTTCAGACCGACGCCTGGTATGTCGGCGCGCTCGGTTCACTGCGGACGACACAAAAACGCCTCGACAGATTGCGGCAGCTCGATCTTTCAGAGCAACATCTCGCGCGGCTGCACGCCCCGGTAGGACTGAATATCGGCAGCAAGACGCCCATCGAAATCGCCGTCGCAATACTCGCGCAACTGACCCAACTCCGTCGCGAGGCGATAGTTTCTTGAACGTCTGTGTACTCGTACTGGCCGCAGGTCTGGCCCGCCGCTTTGGCTCTGACAAGCGCCTGGCCACACTTGCGGATGGCCGGCGAGTGATCGATGCGCATCTCGACCAGATTTCCTCCTGCGGCCTGCCCTTACTGGTGGGCATCAGGGACGGTGACACCGAACTGGCTGCGGTTCTGGGGCAGCGCAGCATTCCCTTTCATCATTGCGCGCATGCGGACGAGGGTATGGGAGCCACACTCGCCGAGGCTGTGGCACAGCTCAATGCCTTTGATGGGGTGTTGATCAGCCTCGCCGATATGCCCTGGATCAAACCAACAACCTATAGTGCCGTCGCCTGCGCACTGACTACCGCGACCATCTGTGTTCCGTACCATGCGAAACTACCGGGGCATCCGGTCGGTTTCGGGAAAGACTTTTTCGGAGAGTTGGCCGCACTGGCTG
>JAGRIK010000277.1 GCA_020443325.1 Halioglobus sp. | reverse complement strand
CAGTTGCCTGGCATGAACAGAAGGCTAGAGAAATGCGTGCCGCCCCCGAGTTGCGGGCACTGATTGCTGCGCTGGAAGAAAAACTCAACTGCCCTCAACATCCGCAAACAGGTCGCGCTTCCTGAAAGCCGCCGTCATGAAGCGGCCGAAAGCCTTGCCACCCGTCAGCCACGCCACCTTCGCGCCGCTCTTGTTGGCCTTTAGAATACCGTCAACGAGGAACGGGGTAACGGTCTCGACCGTATCGCCGAGAATGTTGAAGATTTTCTTGCTCTTCTGCCACTCCGCAGAGCTGGTGTCGTAGTCCCCGACCAGCAGGTCCGTCACCACGATTCCCGGGCTCAGGGTACACACCTGTACGCCGGTATCGCCCAGTTCCTTTTGCAGCGCCTTGTTCAGGTAGTTGACCGCGCGCTTGGTGGCGCCGTATACCGCCATACCCGGCTGCGCCTGCCCGCCGCTGCCGAAGCCTTCCATGTTCCAGATCTGCCCGCTGCCCTGTGCAATCATCCCGCGCAGGGCAACCCGGTTGGCGAGCAACATCCCGCACAGGTTTACCTGCACCACCTTCTCGATATCGTCGACATCGGTATCCGCCAGGTTCTTGCGCGGCGCGCTAATACCCGCATTGTTAATCCAGACATCCACTCGGGAAAAGCGCTGTTGCGCGCCATCCCACAGGGCCTGTACCTGCGCGGCATCAGTCACTTCACAGGCAAAGCCCGCTGCCTTGTCCCCTGCATTCAGCTCACCCAGCACGGTATCGACCGCGTCCTGGCTGCGTCCGCTGATAACCACCTGGCAACCCCGAGCGAGAAAATTCTCAGCAAGACCCCGCCCGATGCCCCGCGTACTGCCCGTTATTACTACTGTCTTCATTATTTTCTCCGTTAATGTATTTCCCACCAAATTGCAGCTCTTGTGCAATCGCGGCTGACACAGGTTGTCATATTGATATAACATTAGTCGTATGACCAGTCCCTATCCCACTTTCCCTATCGGCTCTGTCGGGCACAACCTGCTACAGCTGCGCGGTACCTGGCACGACCATATCGAGCTCTACAATCTCGACGGCACGCCACTGGACGACGACTCTGCCGCGGGCAGCGGCAGCCCGGGACCGGGGCCCTTCGATAACCTTGTTTACATCGACTTTGACGGCAAACGCTTTGCACTGACCAACGTACACCTTCGCGGCCGCGAGCCCTCTGCCAAGACCTTCACCGGCAGCCTGCGCGATGAGCTGCTGGTTTTCGATCCGCTGGGGCCCGGCGCCTATGAGAACGTCGGCATGTCCGGCGGCCCTGGAATCCTGACCTTCAACGCACGCAAACTGGGAGAGGCGACCGATGTGTACATGGAGCCGGACTTCATCATGCTGACCGCACCCGGGGAGCGCGTAAGGCACACGGTTCTCTATCGCCATGGCGAGGCCATTCGCACACTGACAGCCAGGGGCACACGTTTACTGCCCACTTGCGATAGCCGCCATTCACTGGATCCCCGCGGGCAGGACGGCCCGGTACACGAAAAGCCCTTCAGCTCGCCCATCTGGCAGCATCTTACGCGAGGCGAATGACCCACCGGGGCGAATCGCCTGCGATTGACATTAGTCAAACGCGGCGCGAAGGTGTCGCCCTAGAATAAGCGACTATAAATCACCGCCCAGCAGGCCGGGACACAGCCACCCAGGAAGGTAATACCCATGAGCGAACGCATACTCACCCCCATCATCGACCTGGTGGAGCAGTCTCCGAACGTCGATAACCGCGAGGTTTTTAACAAACTGTGGGCCATCCTGGCAGAAATGGACGCCAAGATACGAGCGCGCTTCGAGCTGACCCTGGATCCCTGCAGCGATCGCTTCGCCGACTACCGAGACATAAGTGTGGCCGAGCAGCGCTCCGAGGGTTCCCTGAAAACCTATTCAGGCCCCGAGGTGGACTGGTACGTGCACTCTTACATCGGCTCACCCGAATCCACGTTCACCAACATGCACATCACCGTGAGCCTGGGGCCACAATCGCTGGTTCCGAACTTCGGTTTTGCGCTGGGCACGGTACCCGACCTGTTCATGTATATGGATTACCTGCCCAGGGTAGATCTTATCGCGAACCCGGAATACGCGGACCGCTACTACACCGAGGTCAACGAGGAGTTCCTGGACCTGCAGGCAGACGACCGTTTCAATCCCTTTATCAGCCGCGACCTCTACACCCGTATCGCGATGACGCCTACCGCGGTCGGCTATACGGCGTCCTCAACGGATGACGTCATCGAAAAAGTGAAAGGCATCTCGATGAGCCGCCTGAACCGCTGGCTCAGCTGGGTGGACGAGGCCGAAGCAACACCGGTGAAAGACAGGGCCGCCATTGCTGCACGCGATGAGCGTATCCGCCGTACCATCTGCGAGCGCGACCCGGCCAACAATCTCGGCGAGAGGCTTTTTGGCAAGGAAAATGCCGAGGCGATGGTCGCCACGTTGTGGGGTGGCACCCGCACCTTGCCGCGACCAGACGGCACCTGAATCGTTCTACACTGGCTGCGTGAGCCCGCTCAGTGCGATTCAACACCGCTGGCGGGAGCAGGCTTACGTACCGGTGGCTTGAGCGGTACTTCCTCCAGCAACATCTCCACTCCCTCTTCCCGGGATTTCTGCCGTGCAATCGAGGGAATCGCGAACAGTCGCTTTCCCCTGTACCGCTCCACTTCATCCGTATCGATTTGCCAGCCCCGCTGCTCAATCAGGTCGCGGCGCATCTTGCGGTAGGTGCTCATGAAACGATCTGACTTCACCGACACCTCACCATTCAGGTTCTCCGCCAGGTAGAACGGGCGCGTCTCCTCAACAATAGCGGTATCTTCGCGCAACACTTTTTCGAGGCGTTTCAACGAACCTTTGTCAAACAGCCTGGAGCGGAAGAAGTTACGCACCTGTATCGCGAACGTTTTGGTGGTGTGCTCATCTACCGGCGTATTGGCGTCAAACATGATGATATGCATCTTCGCATTGGCCTCGATATGCATACGGATCGTATTGCCCGCCATGTAGAAGGTCGGGTGCACATGGGTTTTAGCCTGGTCCTTGCGAATAAAGCGCCGCAGGCCGCCTTTCAGTGCCGGCGGATACATCTCGTTGGTGGAGGTCGCCCAGCCATCGTGGCGCTCCAGCTTGATGATCTTGTTGCGCTGGGCCGTGTGATTGTGTCCGAACATCGGGTGCACGAAGGAGGCGTGGGCAATGTCGATACCGTTTTCCAGCACCCTGGCGGCATCGGCTTCCCAGACCCATTCGGAGCGCACGTCGCGCCAGTTCGGGTCGCCAAATTCCGGGAAAGGAGGGATCGGGTAGCGCTCTGCCTCGGGCAGGTCGCCCATGAACACCCAGACCATTCCGTAGCGCTCTTCGGTAGGGTAGCTGTCGACCCGCGCCTTGTCGGGGATTTTTGCATCCTCCTCCATCTCGGAGGGAATGACGACACAGCGACCCTCACCGTTGTACTGCCAGCCGTGGTAGGGGCAGGTCACATTACCATTCGTTACCCAACCCCTGCTGAGGGAACCGCCGCGGTGCAGGCAGGTATCTGCCAGGCAATGCACCTTCCCGGCCTCATCGCGAAACAGCACGAGCTGCTGACCGAGCATCTTGACCCGCACCGGCTCCACACCAACCTTGTCCGACCACTCCGCCACATACCAAAGATTAATTAACACCTGTCTTCCCCGTACAATTGATGGCTCATTAGATTCAGGACACATTTACAGAAATTCATTATTCTCTGTAGGGGAAAGCGGCAAACTGATTTTTATCAATTTTTTTGCCCTTCTCCGTGGCAGCATGGCGCTCACCGATACACCTGAACCAACCAAACGGGGCTTAATCAAGGAATGACCACCAGGGCTTTTTACAGGGCGATCGCCATTCCAGGTGCGGAGCCCCCCTACGACCGTGCATCCCTCAAGGTGTATTATCCGGCCCGCTACGGCGACACCGCGGAGGAGCGCAACACCGGCGTGATCCCCGCCGACAGCAAGCATGCACCGTTTCCTGTCGTCATCCTGCTACCCGGCATCAACGTGGGGCCCGAAAGTTACGGCTGGCTGGCGAAGGGTCTCGCCGAGCGGGGCGCAGTCACTGTTACATTCACGTTAGTGGCAGAAGAGATGCCCGGTTATATCAGCCTCACTCCCGGACTGGCGATACCTGCCCTGTTACCGGAAAACTACGGCAAAGTACCCAGCGCTACTGCCATCAGCCCTGTTCTCGAAGAGCTCACGGCCATGAACAACGCCGGAGTCCTGGCAGGTTGCCTCGATCTTGACCGTATCGTGCTCGGCGGTCACTCCGCGGGTGGCACCGTCGCGCTGCTCAACGCAAGGCCGGACTGGTTTCCGGGGATCTGCGCCGCCTTCAGCTATGGCGCCCACACCGCGGCGGCCGCTGCCATGGGTTATCCGCAGGACAGTTTCTTTGGCACGCCGACGGAGGTGCCCACACTGGTGATGGGGGGTACCCGCGACGGCTGCATTGCGGGCAGCGCCGGTCGCTACGGCGATAGCGAGTCATCACCCACCGAACGTGTTGAACGCACCTTCGACGAGGCGATGGCAGGCAACCGCTCCCCTTGTGCGCTGGCCGTCATCGATGGCGCCAACCACTTCTCCATGGCCTATCCGGCCGATGACAGCACGGGCCGGCCGTTTATCGACATGGAGACCACGCAAGCCGACGACGCGATACGTGAGCTGCTGCTTTCCCTGGTCGGGGATTTCATCGGCGGCTACGCCGCAGGTGATGCGGCAATGCGGGAACAGCTACAGAAGACGCTGCTGGGCAGGCATCCACTCATCGCGCGAGGCGCGTTGCGCGCAGGAATTGATATTTAGCAAAGATCATCCACACTTGAGTCGCCACCATACGGCACACTACCGATAAATGACTGGATAAAAAGGAACCCCAATGTCCGAGGACAACAAACCCAGCAACTGGCAACAGGCTATCGAGGGTGAATGGCACGGCTGTCCCTCCCTGTTTGAACACGACGGCACGCATGTGGGCACCAACAAGGTAACCCGTGCCAGCGAATTCAAGGATGGGCGTACGACTTACTGGATGGAAACGAAATTCGATGCCACGGGTCCGCTGATGGATCGCTTCGAAATAGGCTCGCGCATGGAATTCGGTGTGGTCGACTCTGACCAGGATCGCATTTACACAGGGCCGGATTTTGTGGGTTCCGGTCGTCCTTTCGGTCTGTTGGTCGACTCCCGCTACTATTCACCCGGCTGGAACGTGGACCTGCGTACGGTAAACCACGTGGTACCCGATCTGGGCATGCAGGTTTACTCCTCACAGCTCTTTGAAGCCGACACGCTTGTCGGGGTATTCAACGGCCTGTACATCGTCACCCAGGATCACGCCAGCAATCCCGCGACGCAGCAACGCGTAAGTGACTGGATCGAAAAGGAAAAGCGCGAGGGCCGCACGCCCTTCAACCTGCCGGTAAAACACGCTGGCGTGTTCAGCGGTGAATTTGAGGTATACGATGCGAACCAGCAGCTCGTCGGCCACAATAAAGTCACCATCCACCACCGGCCAATCAATCTTCTGCATTCAGAGCAGACCATCGAAATCGAAGGTGTGATCAATGCGAAGTGGACAGCGATGCGCACCCGCAACGGTGGCAGCCACCAGTTCCACGGTCCGGACCTTTACGGCAATGGCAAGTCCTACGGCCGCTACCTGTACAGCACCCGCCACGAATACGGCAAAGCCCACAAGATGTGGTCCCGCGAGACCGTAGTGGATGCTGACTACACCATGGTTTGCGCCTGGCAGTTCATCCGCTCCTCCAAGGAGGAGTACACAACGTTCGGGGTGCTGCGCTTCGAACCGGGTGAAAACGTACTCGCGGCGAGTTATGTCAGCTAACAGAGGCCATTGTCCCGCCCGGTGAAATCACCTGAAGGGACAACAGCAGCGTGTTGGAAAGGTCTCTAGCGAGTGCAAGACCGAGGGGGAAAGCTGACCGAGATAAAAATTTTGGTTTTTCCGCCTCCTGGGAAGTGGCTTTGTAGGGCGGTTGCGGATGGAAAATGTGTTTCTCAGTCGCTCCACGTGATTCGCTTGGTGAGAAACACATTTTCCATCCGCAACCTCAGTGCATACCATTCGACTAGATCATAAAAAGCTTCCATCCATGCACCTCACAATCTAACGCTAGTCACAAGTCGTGCCGTAGCATTGGGATGCAGGGCTAGTGCCCCAGCAGGCGTTTCACCAAGCGAATCCGTTGGTCCGGCACCCCGGGAGCGACTGAAACGCCTACTGGGGTGCGAGCCCGTCGCCCACGACCAACCCCCCCGACAGCGCCACGAAAAATTCATCTAGTTGCCATTCAAGGCGAAAACAGGCAGAGATGTCAGGTGAAGGTTTTTCAACATGCTGCTAGTCAGCCCCCGTTGAAGCCTTTACCATGCGGATAGCCCAAACCGCTGGTAAAGACCTTGACGAGACAGCCCCTGACAACACGGCAACCGCTGCCTACGATCTATCACGGCCTCGACGCCGCGGCAGTGGCTCGCCTGAATAGTCTCACCGGCCAACGCAGCCTCAATCCGGGCGAATACCTGTTCCTGCAGCACACACCGGCGAAGTCCGTATACGTCCTGGAATCGGGCATGCTGATGATGGAGCGCTCCTCCTCCACAGGGCGGCGGCAGGTCATGGCGTTCATGCATCCCGGCAACTACATCGGGATTACGCACAACGAGCACTACGACTTCACGGTATCCGCACTGGCGAAATCAACCGTCTGCGAGATACCGCTGAAAGCCTTCGTGGTTTTGCAGGACGAGGTGCCGCAACTGAAGGAAAATGTCCGGCGCATCGGCGGCAATATTCTCGCCCACGCCTTCGACCAGGTGTTTGCGCTGGGCCAGAAGAAAGCCCATGAGCGCGTATGCTTCCTGCTGAAACAGTTGTCGGACAGACTGCCGCAGCAACGCTGCCACTCCGTCGAACTGATCATGACCCGGCAGGATATCGCCGACTACCTCGGGCTGACCATTGAAACCGTCAGCCGGGCGTTCTCCAAGTTAAAGCAGGAGGGCCTGATAGACGTTTACTCGGCACACACCATCGAAATTCGCGATATGGCGATGATAGAAGAGCTGGCCCTGGCGGATTGAGGGGCCTCTCGGTAGTCTCCATCCGGAAACGTCCAAATGGGCTTGGTTGCCAACGGGGTACATTTTTTTCGTTGTGTTCTCAGGGCCTGTCTTGGTCGACGGGCTCGCACCCTAGCAGGCGTTTCAGTCGCTCCACGTGATTCGCTTTGTGAAACGCCT